>JBJMLW010000240.1:0-2288 GCA_045805105.1 Flavisolibacter sp.
TGATAATCACCGGAGTTCGCCCCGCTTGCAACTTTTCGCAATCTTGCATTCGGATAATTTTTTGCGTAAGATGCATAACGCCTGAATTGATCGGCATAATATTCGGCAGTCATGTTTCCGCCGCAACCCCAGGCTTCATTCCCGATTCCCCAGAAATGTACATTGTATGGTTTCGCATGCCCGTTTTTTTTACGTTCATTCGCCATGGGACTTTCGCCGTCGAAATTCAGGTACTCTACCCACTTCGACATTTCCTCTACCGTTCCACTACCAACATTAGCAGAAACGTATGGTTCGCAACCAAGCAATGAGCAGAGTTCCAAAAATTCATTTGTACCGAAGCTATTGTCTTCAATAACACCACCCCAGTTTGTATTTACCATTTTTGGACGCTGGTTGCGCGCACCTACTCCATCCCGCCAGTGGTATTCATCTGCAAAACAGCCACCCGGCCACCGAAGGTTCGGGATCTGGATTTTTTTCAGCGCATCAACAATATCCAGGCGAATACGATCTTTCTTTGGAACCTTTATTGAATCCCCAACCCAGAATCCATCGTAAATACAACGGCCTAAATGTTCAGAGAAATGTCCATAGATGTTTTTGTCAATTGTAGTTGCGGCAGATTCCGTATTCAATGTTAAGTGAACCTGTGCCAAAAGGCGGTTAGATGAAAGAATAAAAATGAAGGAAAGAAACAAAAAAACATTGCTCAATAGCTTCTTTCCATTTGGTTTCTTGTTTTCATCAATACCGGCTACTTTATAAAATTTCATTTGAATAGAATTAGATATACGTTTTTATATTTCACAACTACTTATTACTGTTTTGGAAAATGATCTTTATATCAGCAACAAGCCGATTCAACTTATTATTTCATTAAATGTTTATTGCGTACATTCATTTCATTTATCATCACATCACTTCATTCACAAGTGTACCTATTTCATCTATTGTAATTTTCACTTCATCACCACTCATCAATGTGAAATCATGTTCAGGTACAATCCCTGTTCCTGTCATAATCAAACAACCATCCGGAAATGAACATTCTCGGAATACAAACGACACCAGTTCTTCGGGACTTCGTTTCATTTGATTGATGCCAATCTTTCCTTTAAAAACATTTGATCCATTGCGGTTAATTTCCAAATGAATGTTTGTTGCTTTATCCAGGGGTTGCTCTGTTACATAAATACAAGGACCAACAGCTGCACAGGCATCATATGTTTTTGCCTGCGGCAGGTACAGAGGATTTTCCCCTTCAATGCTACGGCTGCTCATATCATTGCCAATAGTATAGCCAACAATTTTACCTGAGGAAGTAACCACCAGTGTCAATTCAGGTTCAGGCACATCCCATGTGGAATCCTTCCGTATCCTTACTTTCTGGTTGTGTCCCACAACACGGTGCGGTGTAGATTTAAAAAACACTTCTGGTCTGTCTGCTTCATATACTCTTGCATAAAAATCGCCACCACCGGCGTCTTTGCTTTCTTCCTGCCGACCGATTTTGCTACGCAGGTACGTAACACCGCATGCCCATAATTCCTGCCTGCTTCCAATAGGTGGCAGTAGTTCCTTCGTCAGACTGCTTCCACCTGAAATAGCTGTAGCAATGCTCTTCTCTGCCTTTTGTAAAAGATTGTCATCATTGATATATGATTCCCAGTCTGCATCCTTTACCAAAAAATATTTTTCATCCCTTTCAATTACAATTCCTGACTTGCTCCTGTAAATTTTCATAACAGTCCGTTTGTAATTATTTTCTCATCTGCAACCTGAGTACCTGCATATTGTTGGTAATGTAAAGTGTTTTTTCATCGGCAGACAAAGCCACATTGGACGTTGCTTCGGGCACTATTAATCTTCCTAATAATTTGGCGTTGCTGTTAAAAAAATAAATACCTCCCGGTCCTGTAGCGTACACATTTCCCTTCTTATCTATTTTTAATCCATCCGGCGAACCATTAAGCTTCTTATCATGACCAGCAGTACTGTAAAATATTTTTCCATTCGCCAGCTTGTCTCCAATCACATCATATACATACCAGTTTGGTTTTTGCGGATCACTGTTGGCAACCAATAACCGTTTGCCACCAGGAAAGAACGCAATGCCATTGGGCCTGGCTAAACTGTCAATAAGCAAAATCACTTCACCATTCTTTTTAACTTTATAAACACCATTCCATTTTATTTCTTTAGAAGGATCATTATCATCCCGGCCCGGCAATCCATATGGCGGGTCTGTGAAAAAAAGTTCGCCTTTGCTATTATAAGTGGCATCA
>JBJMLW010000241.1:0-9261 GCA_045805105.1 Flavisolibacter sp.
GAAGATGGTACCATCAACAGCGCTGACAGGCAGTATGCCGGTTCTCCATGGCCAACATTGCAAACAGGTTTGCAGTTCAATGCCATCATCAAACAATTCAGCTTCAACCTGCAGCTCGTTGGAATTTTCGGAAATAAAATTTATAACGACATCAGAAGAAACCTTGATTCATACCAGGTAACCAATTTCCGTTCCGACCTCGATCCCTGGTCACCAACACATACCAGCGGTGAAGATCCCAGGCTTGTGGAAGGAAGTGATCCTTCTGTGTCTGCAAACAACATGGGCCAATCGGACAGGTGGCTGGAAAGTGGATCGTATGTAAGGGTACGTAATCTTGAAATAGCGTATCAGCTTCCGAAAACACTTCTGGACCGTGCAAACTTTTCAAACGGAAGAATTTTTATAAGCGGACAGAATTTATTTACTATAACAAAATATAAAGGCCTTGATCCCGATGTACAGGGTGTTGGAATTATTGCCCGTGGTCTGGATGCCGGTAACTGGCCATCAAGCCGTGTCATTTCATTTGGTATTGTTGCTGATTTTTAATTTAAGAAATCATGATCATGAAAAAAATATATATAACTCTTGTTTTCGCAACTGCTCTTGTTGCCGGATGCAAAAAAAGTGAATTGGATATTTCCAATCCCAACCAGGCTACCACGCAACAGTTCTGGCTTACGGCTACTGATGCGCAGCAGGGTGTAAATGCCATTTACAGCACTTATCACAGGGCAGGTATCAGCCGCTGGATGCATTTTCTGAACATCGTTCGTGCGGATGAAGGTTTCAGTACAAGTCCTGCACCATGGATCAGGAATTATTATGACCTGTTCAATTATGAAAATTATAATGATGGTCTGATCTCGAGCTTATGGGAAGACTGTTACATCGGTGTCAACAGGTGTAACCAGGTTCTTGATAATGTGCCGAACATTTCCATGGATAATACACAGAAGCAGCAATTGCTTGCAGAAGCAAAATTTATGAGGGGCTTCTTCTATTACACACTTGCATTGGAATATGGCAACGTGCCGATTTTATTGCACGCCTCAAAGCCTACTGATTTTCCGCCCACTACGCCACAGGAAAAGGTATATGACCAGGCAGCCCAGGATTTTACAGATGCTTCTGCTTCATTACCTACATCATATAGCGCAGCAAACAAAGGCCGCGCAACCAAAGGTGCTGCACAGGCCATGCTGGGAAAAACTTATATGCAGCAGCATAAATACCAGCAGGCGAAAGATGCATTGCAGTGGCTGGCTGAAGGTCCGGGTGCAGGTATATACAGCCTGGTGCCTAACTACAGGGATAATTTTATAGAAACAACGGAGAACAATTCTGAATCAGTATTTGAATTTCAGAATGCTGCCAATCCCATTGATGCATTTGATAATGATGCTGGTGATGGTGATGCCAACCACACACCTGATAAACTCAATTACGGAACTTCCATTCCGCCATTCTTTGCACCGCGCCCGATTGGTTTTACCGACGGACAGGCGCACCGCTGGGTAGTGTGGGAATTCCTGAAAGAAAATCAAACCAACGGTCAAAGAGATCCACGCATTGCTGCAACATTCCTTTATGATTCAACTGATGTACGCGGACCTGATTTTACATTGGTATACGGACAAACATGGACTTCGCGTAATTATTCTAGTGACGTAACTGATCCGATCGGGGTAGCTACCAACCGCACCGTGTATCTCAGAAAATTTCTTGACGATGCAACCATGAACGGTGAAGTTTTCCATTCAGGAAATAATTATCGTTACATCCGTTATGCTGATGTACTCTTGCTTTATGCAGAAGCACTCAATGCTTTGAACCAGACGGCTCAGGCGTATCCATTTGTTGACCGCGTAAGGCAAAGGGCGGGCCTTCGCACTTTGACAGCAGCAATGCCAGGCCTGACGCAGGCGCAATTCCTTGCACAATTGAAGCGTGAAAGAATTACTGAACTTACAGGTGAGGGTCACCGTTGGGAAGATCTTGTGAGATGGGGTGATCTGAGTCCAGCACTTGCTTCTGTTGACGCAGGCTTTGCGAATTTTGTTCCGGGTAAACACGAATTGCTTCCTATTCCGCAGTTTGACCTGGATATTAATCCAAATCTGAAACAGAATCCTAAATACTAAGGTAAGGGTGCTTTGCACCCTTCCTTTTTTAATACATCAACCCGATACGATGACCTTGCGAAGCAATTTTCATTTGTTGTTTGTGCTGTTAACGATTGTTTCGTTATCATGTAAAAAGAAAGACAATAATAATCCTGACCCCAATCCCAATCCTCCAGCGGGAACAACCTTTACCAATCCTTTACTGCCTTCAGGTCCTGATCCCTGGGTAATTAAAAAGGACAGCTTTTATTATTACACTCATACACTTGGTAACAGGATTTCACTCTGGAGAATAAAAAAAATGTCGGAGCTGAACCTGACGGTACCACAAACCATCTGGACTGCACCTTCTACCGGTGTGAATTCAAACAATGTATGGGCACCGGAACTGCATTTCCTCAACGGCAAATGGTATGTTTATTATACTGCTGGCAGCTCACCATCGGATCAGTCAACCCAACGGACATACGTACTCGAAAATGCCAGCACGGATCCTTTAACAGGAAGCTGGGTAGATAAAGGGCAGATCGGAGATCCAGCAGCAAATTTCTTTGCCATTGATGGAACAGTGTTACAATATTCAGGCAACAATTATTTTATATGGAGTGGTCATGCTTCCGCAAGCGACAATACACAACGGATTTACATTGCCCGAATGTCGGATCCATGGACGCTGGCAACACCACGTACTTTAATATCGTCTCCGCAATATTCATGGGAGTCAGCAGGTGCACCTCCCGCTGTAAATGAAGGTCCGGAAGCACTCATCAATCCGAATGGTAAAGTATTTCTGATCTTTTCAGCCAGCGGTTGCTGGACGGATGATTATGCATTGGGCATGCTCACGCTGGCTGATGGTGCAGATCCGTTGGTGGCTGCAAACTGGACAAAGACATCAACACCAGTCTTTACAAAAAAACCCGGAGCATTCGGGCCTGGCCATAATGCGTTTTTCAAATCAGTGAGTGGAAATGAAGACTGGATCCTGTACCATGCAAATGTTTCTTCCGGGCAGGGTTGTGGTGATACCCGAAATCCGCGCATGCAAAAGTTTACATGGAACAGCAATGGAACGCCAAACTTTGGTGAACCGGTTGCCATTGGAGTGCCTATTCAAAAGCCGTCGGGGGAATAGGGAGGAAGGTCTTGGGGTATTGGGTAATGAGGTATTGCGGAGGGAATGGGGATTAGGGTTTAGGGGTCGTTTCCACATTTAGTTATGCATATAGTTATTTGCTATCGGCAAATATTGAATCCGCAATGAAACATTGTAGCTATTTGCTACAGGGAGATACGTTAATTATCAAACATCAGTAGCTATTTGCCACGGCAAATAAAAAATTATGTAATGAAGATTGCAGCCATTAACTGCCGGCAAATATTATGTACACGATTTTTGATCTTATCTGCTTTGTTTGTTTCGGTATTGGTGACATCATGCAAAACCCAACATGAAACATTTACCAATCCGTTGTTGCCTTCAGGTGCCGACCCATGGAGCATATATAAAAATGGTTTTTATTATTACACGCATACCATGGGCGACCGGCTTTTGATCTGGAAAACAAAAAGCATTGCAGACCTTAAGACTGCAAAACATAAAACAGTATTTCTTCCGCCTGCAGGTACACCTTATTCAAAAGGATTGTGGGCGCCGGAAATACATTTTATACAGGGAAAGTGGTACATGTATTTCGCAGCGGATAATGGAAAGAATGAAACACATCGGTTGTATGTTCTTGAAAATGATTCAAAGAACCCGATGAAGGGCAACTGGGTTTTTAAAGGTAAAGTTCAGGAACCTTCTGATAAATGGGCTATCGACGGATCTGTATTTGAACACCAGGGTCAGTTGTATCTTATCTGGTCGGGTTGGGAAAGCGATACAAATGGAAGGCAGGACCTGTATATTTCAAAAATGAAAAATCCATGGACAGTAGAAGGTAACCGTGTGAGAATATCCAGCCCCGTATACGACTGGGAAACGCATGGTGATCTTCATGATGCGAATAATCCACCGCATGTTTCAGTGAACGAAGGACCGCAGTTTCTTGGCAGCAATGATCATGTTTATATTATTTATTCAGCCAGTGGCTGCTGGACGGAATATTATTCTTTAGGCATGCTCAGTGCGCTGGCAACTGATAACCTGCTGGATTCATCATCGTGGAAAAAATATAGCCAGCCTGTTTTTAAAATGTCATCAGAGAATGGCGTATATGCTCCAGGACATAATTCATTTTTTAAATCACCGGATGGAACGCAGGACTGGATTCTTTATCATGCCAATTCTGCTCCCGGACAAGGATGTGGAAGGAACCGTTCACCACGTGCGCAGATGTTTACATGGAATGCAGATGGTTCACCGGATTTCGGAACTCCGGTAAAAACAGGAGTTGCCATAGCAGCACCGTCACATAAAAAGAAAAAAAGAAATTGATGATTCACGCATCTATATAAATCATTTGAATAAATTACATTTTCTTCACGATCAACCTTACATATGAAATTCAAATCAACATTGATCCTGTTTTTTTTCTTTTCCGGTGCAGTTGCACAAAAGACAGAACGGTTCAACGGAATTGATATGAATCTTGGTAATTTATACAGGTTGTCCGATGCAAAGACTCGTTCTATCAGTCCGGAAAATCTTACAGGTGAACCAGGCAAAGGTGGAAGAACACCGCTTAATGAAGGTGTGAGCAGTGGACCTGCGCGCGAACTTGGTGTTGGTTGGAAGGTGAATCCATTCCGCTGGATCGATGGAGGTAAAACACTAATCCTTGCTGAAATGGAAGGACCAGGTGCCATTCAGCATATCTGGATGACACCAACAGGAAACTGGCGGTATTCAATTTTACGTATTTATTGGGATGATGAAAAAGAACCTTCTGTTGAAGTTCCTGTAGGTGATTTTTTTGGAATGGGATGGGGACAGTATGCAGCATTGAATTCACTTCCGATTACGGTAAATCCGGGAAGCGCTTTTAATTCTTACTGGGTAATGCCTTTCAGAAAAAAGTGCAGGATCACCATGGAAAATATCAGTACAGAAAGAATGAATGTGTATTACCAGGTAGATTATACACTCACTGAAGTTCCTGACGATGCCGCCTATTTTCACGCGCAGTTCAGGAGAAGCAATCCAACACAGGGAGCTTTGTATACACTTGTTGATAGTGTGAAAGGTAAAGGCCAGTATGTGGGAACCTATCTTGCATGGGGCGTGAATAACAATGGCTGGTGGGGTGAAGGTGAGATCAAATTTTTTCTTGATGGTGATCGTGAATACCCAACTATCAATGGTACAGGAACAGAAGATTATTTCTGTGGATCATACAATTTTGAAAACCAGAAGACGCATCAGTACCAGGAATTTTCTACTGCATATGCCGGGTTACACCAGGTAATTCATCCCGATGGTTTGTATGGTTCACAACAGCGGTTTGGAATGTACCGATGGCACATTACAGATCCCATTCGTTTTGATAAGGAATTAAAAGTTACCATACAGGATCTCGGATGGAGAAGTGAAGGCCGATATCTTCCGCAGCAGTCTGATATCAGTTCCGTTGTATACTGGTACCAGACAGAACCGCATGTTAAATTTCCAAAGCTTCCTTCTAAAAATATGCTTGAAGTGAATTAAGACTATAATTCAAATAACCTCATGATGCGACAAAAATTTCATTTCATTTTTCTTTTTGTATTGATGACTGTGCAGGTCGTTGCACAGAAAAATTCTGCTAAGGCTAAAGCGGTACCTGCACCGGGAACAGTTTGGTCGCTTGAAAAAGCAAATGCATGGTATCATGATCATCCATGGATCACCGGCGCAAATTTTCTTCCCAGTACAGCCATCAACCAGCTTGAAATGTGGCAAAGAGAAACTTTTGATACAGCCACCATCGACCGTGAACTTGGCTGGGCGCAAAACCTTGGCTTCAATACCATGAGGGTGTTTCTGCATAGTGTTGCATGGAAACAGGACCCTGAAGGTTTCAAATCAAGAATGGATAAATTTCTTTCCATTGCAGACAGGCATTCTATTCAGCCATTGTTTGTTTTTTTTGATGACTGCTGGAATAAAGTTCCGCATGCAGGTAAACAACCCGATCCCAGGCCGGGCATTCACAATTCAGGTTGGGTGCAGGATCCCGGTCAGCCAGCTTCAAACGACACCACATTGTTTCCCGGCCTTCAGCAATATGTTACAGATGTAATGACACGATTTGCGCACGACAAACGCATTTTGTTATGGGACCTTTATAATGAACCGGGTAACAGCGGCAAAAGAGATTCTTCTCTTCCATTATTAAAAAAAGTTTTTCAATGGGCACGTGCTGTCAATCCCGATCAGCCGGTTAGTGCTGGCATATGGGCATGGGATTATGAAAATCTGAATGCATTTCAATTAATGAATTCTGATATTATTACCTATCATGATTATGAAGAGCCTCAATGGCACCGACGAGTGATCGAGTTATTAAAAGTGAACGGGCGTCCGCTCATCTGCACCGAATACATGGCGCGTACACGCAATAGCAGATTCAGTAATGTTCTTCCTTTATTAAAGAAGGAAAATGTGGGAGCCATCAACTGGGGTTTTGTTTCCGGTAAAAGCAATACCATTTATGCATGGGATACACCCATTGCCGATGGCAGCCAGCCGGATGAATGGTTTCATGATATATTTTTTCCTGATGGCAGGCCGTATCGCGAGGATGAAGTGAATTTGATCAGGAAACTAAATGGTGTAAAATTTTGAATAATATTCAATACACAATTTTCAATTTTAAAGGCAGTTCAAAAATTCATTGAGCAGATCGAACTAACCTGAACATTGAAATTTGGATATTGAAAATTTTTTCTTGAAATGAGGAAGTACTTTTTAATATTAATTCTCGTCGTTAGTCAAGCTCACTCCCAGCAGCTGGTTCTTCCTGGCGATCATCCTGATCCTTCCGTAATAAAGATCGGCGATACCTATTGGGCCAGCGCTACCACATCCAACTGGTTTCCTGCATTTCCGCTCATGTCTTCGCAGGATCTGATCAATTGGAAACAACAGGGATATGTGTTTACACAAAAACCCCTGTGGGCGGATTATTATTTTTGGGCGCCGGAGATTTCTTATGACAATGGCCGTGTTTATATTTATTATGCAGCACACAAAAAGGATGGCAACCTGTGTATTGGCGTTGCCAGCGCTGATAAACCTGAAGGACCTTATAAAGATCACGGTCCGCTGATGTGCCAGCCAGACGGATCCATTGACGCCTTTCCGATGCGTGACAGCGATGGAAAGTTATATCTCATTTGGAAAGAAGATGGAAACAGTGTTGGACAACCAACACCTATATGGGCGATGCAGATGAATGAAGAAAGAACCGCCCTCATTGGAGAAAAGAAAGAATTGTTTCACAATACAGCAGACTGGGAAGGAAATCTTGTTGAAGGCGTTTCCATGATACGTCACGGCGATTACTTTTATGCTTTATATGCAGGCGCCGGATGTTGCGGAACAGGATGTACTTATGCAACAGGTGTAGCCCGCTCAAAAAACCTTTTGGGTCCATGGGAAAAATCACCAAAAAATCCTTTGATCACTTCAAGTCCTGCATGGATCTGTCCGGGTCATGGAACTCCAATAGAAAAAGACGGCAAATATTTTTTTCTGTATCATGGATACGATAGGAAGACGAATGTTTTTACAGGCAGGCAGGGTTTGCTGGGGGAATTTCGGTTCACCAATGATGAATGGATTGAATTTGTTCCTTCAAAACTGGTATCTCAACAGAATTTTTCGCCGGTTAATGATTCATTTGACCATGGACTTTCCGATCAATGGCAATGGAGCATAACACAGCCGCCCACATTTAAAATTAAAAAAGGTTCATTGCGGTTATCACTGCCTGCAGATCACTTTAGCTTTCTGGGACAAAAAATTCAGAGTGGGGATTATTCTGCAACCACAGTTGTTTCTGCCAAATCAAAATCACCGGCTGGTATAGCAGCAATAGGTGATGAAAAAAATCTGGTAACATTATTGTATTCAAAGGGCCGCCTGGAAGCTGTGCAATTACGCGATGGAAAAGAAACAAGCATTTCCTCATCCGCCAGCCATCAGAAAAAGAAAAATATTTCATTGAGGATGGTGGTACACAATGGACATGAATATTATTTTTTTTACAGTCTTGATGGTAAGAATTTTACAGCCCTGAATCAAAATGCTTTGGATGGAAGTTTTCTTCCACCGTGGGACAGGGCTGTGCGTGCAGGCATTGCAGGAAGGCGTGGAAAAAGTAAAAGCGCAGTATTCGAATCGTTTGAAATCAATTATGAAAATTAAAATGATTGATCATGATTGCTACTGAAAAGAACAGCACATCCGGGATCATTGAAAAATTCTCGGGTTTATTTCATGAAGTTCCGCTGCTGGTACGATCACCCGGGCGCATCAACATTATTGGTGAACACACCGACTATAACGAAGGTTTTGTTTTGCCTGCTGCTATAAACCAGTCGGCATACATTGCCATTACGGCCAGGGATGATGATAATATAAAACTCTTTTCAACAGATTATAACCAGCCTTTCGATTGTTCCATTTCTTCACTCAAGCCTACCTCATTGGGCTGGCCAAACTATGTTCTCGGTGTTGCAGACCAATTAGTAAAAAGAGGATATTCCATTAAAGGCTTCAACCTTGTTTTGCATGGTGAAGTTCCCATTGGTGCCGGTCTTTCATCTTCAGCATCTATTGAATGTGCAACCGTTTATGCCCTTAATGAATTATTTGACCTGCGTATTGAGAAATTGCAAATGGCACTGATTGCACAGAAAGCCGAGCATGAATTTGCCAAAGTAATGTGCGGTATCATGGACCAGTTTGCAAGTATGTTTGGAAAAGAAGACCATGTAATTCGTCTTGATTGCCGCTCACTTGAATATGAATACATGCCGATGAAGCTTGAAGGGATGAGTATTGTATTAATGAACACCAATGTAAAGCATTCCCTTTCATCTTCAGAGTATAATACCCGCAGGGACCAGTGTGAGCAGGGTGTAGCATGGGTGAAAGAACGTCATCCGCAGGTGAAAACACTTCGTGATGTAACACATGACATGC
>JBJMLW010000242.1:0-3268 GCA_045805105.1 Flavisolibacter sp.
AAGCGATGATGCTGTATTCCAATTATACCATTCAGTGTTTGAATAGGCATTCGAACCACCGAACAGATTTACCTTGATGTATTTTGCTGCAAGTTTGAGTGCGCCATTCACAGTGATGTTCACATCATCTGATGCTGTTGCTCCCTTGTTGTCTGTAACTGTAACACGGAAAGTATAAATGCCCTGGGCCAAATTTGTCAGCAAAGGATTTAATACTGATAAGCTGCTGATGTTGTATTGTGTTGGACCAGACACTTCGCTCCACGAAATTGAAGCGATTGAGCCATCGGCATCGCTGGCCGTAGCAGACAATGTAACAGAGTTTATGGGAAGCGTGATGTTATTATCTGAACCTGCATTTACAACAGGCGCAATATTAGCAGGGGGCGGAGGCGGAGGAGGAGTTCCGGAACCAGAGCGTGTGAATTGATATAACCACTCCCACATCGTCTTACCATCTGCAGTTTTTACGTAACCGTCATATACATCATTCCATCCACCATGTCCGATACCAGCACGGATAGTAATAGAAGCAAGACCCGGTACCTGTTTGTTAATGGCATTCACCAGTTCCTGGTTCTGATCGCGATAGCTCACATCATTATTTCCCACAACAGCCCAAACTGGAGTTTTGAAAATACTCCACCATGAATAATTTGCTTTGTTCGCATCCTGTAAAGCGCCTGACATCATTACTATGGCCGCAAATTTTTTTGGCAATACGGTATCGATATTTAATTCAGCACCATAGCCAGGGAATCCACCGGCACTTAGACCCGTAAGATAGATACGCGACTGATCGATATTAAATTTCTTCATTGTTTCATCCAGCACCTGCTGAATATATTTTGGATCAAGGCTGTACGAGTTATGTTGCACGGCTACCATGATGAAATCAAAAGAAGGTTTGTAACCGCTTTTTAATACCTGTGGAAGACCTGTGTTGTACATTTTATTTACATCGGTACCTGCTTCGCCCATTCCATGGAAAAAAAGTACCAGGGGATAGCTTTTTGTTGAGCTGAAATTGGCCGGCGTATATACTACTTCATTCAGTAAATATTGACCTGCACCTGCGATGACATCGATTTTGTCGTTGATGAATTGCTGTGCCTTTACCTGTCCGAAAGCGCATACGAATACCAGCAACCATACTAGGGATTTTCTGATCATAGAAAAAGGAGTTTTCACCACGCATTAGCGTGGAAAAGTGATTAATGTTTTTGGAAAAATGTTTTACTTAACTGCGGTAATTGTTTCAACCGACATGTCCATAAGCCCGGCCCTTGAGTTTCCTTTTGCTACAAGACTTGTTACTGCGTCCTTGTTCAGAACTACAGTTTTGAAAAGACTTGCATCAGCAGGATTGTTTTTTGAACCATAAGCATCAACAGCGATCATTACTGTTCCTTCAGTAACCTGGTAATACCAGTAGTACTTCTGGCCATTAACTGTTTCTTCGAATGGTAATGACTGTTGTTTTCCATTTGCAGAAGATTTGAAAACTCTAACGATACCCGCATCTGCGGTTTCAGCTGAAATATCTGATTTGATCGTTGTGAAGAAAATAGAATAAGTTGGTCTTTCAACAGATGTCCATGAAAGGTTACCCTGCCATTCCGACTCCGTAATTCCATTCTGTTTTACCGTTTCTGTCTTTAAAGTTGGTGTTGCTTCCGTGCTGTTTGAACTATGATTTTCCTGAAAGTCTTTTCGGCAACCTGCCGTGGCTAGCAAGAGAATAATAGCTCCTGCGATTGGTGCTTGTAATTTTTTCATGGTGTTTTCTGTGTTTTTCAAGGTTTTTATTAGGCGGTGCAACTTACAGCCAAATACAATACCAAATGAGGAACGATTGCGAAGAAAAAACACCTATCTCCGCGAATTTATCATTTGGAAAATTACATAGGAATTTCGTCGTACAAAACGCGCATTTCATCGATAGAAAATCTACATTCATAACAGTTGTGGATAACCTGTTTTAACATTTAAAGAAATCTTCTGATCGTATGAACCGAGATTTTTTTCGCGTTGAATGATGATAAATTTAAAAGGCCCCGCAGGGCCTTGACAGTAATCATTTTAACCTAAGCATTTTCTCTTATCAATACTTCACCATCTTTTTATTTTCTGTCCATTTTTCTATTTGCATTCTGATAATGTACGTGCCCTGACTAAGATCGTTTACGGAAAAACTGAATGCTTCAATTCCGGAATGGGTTTTATTTACGATGAATTGTTTTAGTACTTTACCTGACATATCCACGATCTGGACTTTCATTTGACCTCTTTGCTGGTTGTTGATCTCTACAGTGACATTCTCCAGCACAGGATTTGGAAAAATGCCAACTGAAGCTGGTGACAATTCTTTTTCAGCCACCACTCGTGATGCAGTAAGCGTAGCAGCAGCTGCATTTTCTGTGACAACAAATCCATTAATGTAATTGTATGTATTCAGCCTGGAAATGTTCAATATAATCTGTCCTCCAACCGGTGTAAGCGAAATGAAGACAGCCTTATTGATGAGATTATTATCAGTAGCAATATCAGTCGAAGAAGCAGCAATGGCAAACCGGCTGCTGTTATTGGAAACCCCTTTTCTCGAAGCATAGATTTCAATATTATAGGTCCTGGTATTATTCAAACCTGATATAACCAGTGTACGATTGGCGCTGGAATAACTCGCATACCTGCCTACTTCCAACGGGCACATACTTACATTGTATGGTGTACCATTATCGCTGATCCCGCTTTGTTGACTGAGTACGGCGTTGATAGAAGATACTATGCCATCACTATATTTCAGATTGCCCGATGAAAGAGAAGCATTCGTGTTCCAGTTGTTCCATTCCGGGTGATTGTATGGATTGATGCCACCATATATATTCACTTTTACCAGCCTTGCCGGAACAACTGTTGGATGAACCACAACCATCACATCATCAAAAGAAGACGCACCCTGGTTGTCGAAAGCAGTAAGACGGAAGGTATAACTTCCTTCAACGAGGTTACTAATAACAGGATTATTCACAGCAGTATTGTCGAAACTAAAACTTGTTGGACCGGAAATTTTTGTCCAGCTGTAAGAAAATATGAAACCATTTGCATCCGATGCTGATCCGTTCAATTGTACTGAATTTACAGGCACCGTAATCGATTCATCAGTACCGGCATTTACTACAGGAGCAGGATTTGCACCACCCGATCCTGTTTCGGAAAGTATGAATCCATTGATGTAATTGTAAGTATTCAGTCTGTCGACGTTTAA
>JBJMLW010000243.1:0-2305 GCA_045805105.1 Flavisolibacter sp.
AACGAAATTCAGGGATACTTGTGAAAGTATCCAATCCATCACAGCTTCACTTTGCTGTCAGGAAAAAAAAGATCGGCTGCATGATGGGTGTTGAAGGCGGTCATATGATAGAGGACCAATTGTCGTTCCTCGATTCATTTTATAAAAGAGGTGTGCGGTACATGACGCTTACCTGGAATAATTCTACTTCCTGGGCAACATCGGCGGCAGATGAAACTGCAAAAAAAGATTCTCTTCCACATAAGGGACTTACAGATTTGGGGAAACAGGTAGTACAAAGAATGAATGAACTCGGCATGCTGGTTGACCTTTCGCATGTAGGTGTTCAAACATTCTGGGATGCGATTCAAACTTCAACAAAGCCAGTGATTGCATCACACAGTAATGCTTATAGTCTTTGTCCGGTTCCAAGGAATCTTCGTGATGACCAGATCCTTGCTATCGGGAAAAATGGAGGTGTGATCCATCTTAATTTTTATTCGGGTTTTGTTGATAGTAATTATAACAAGAGAAAAAATCTTTTTCTGCAGTCGCACCAGTCGGAAGTTGATTCATTGAAATCAGCAGGGTTGGCCAGTTATGAAAGGGAAGAATGGATTTCCAGGAAATATCCAACCGAAGCTCAGGCGCTTCGTCCGCCATTATCGATGCTTCTTGATCACCTTGATTACATTGTAAAACTGATTGGTGTAGATCACGTTGGTTTGGGTTCTGATTTCGATGGCATTGAATCTGCTCCGGCAGGTCTTGATGATGTACGTTCTTTTCCCCTGATCACCAAAGAACTTTTACAAAGAGGTTATTCAAAAAAAGATATCAAAAAGATTCTCGGTGGAAATTTTATCAGGGTGTTTAACCAGGCACAATCACATAATAAATCTAATCATTCATGAATGCCCCATTACACAATGAGCTGAAAAAAGAATTCCAGCTTGAAAGAATGATACTTTTCAGTGATGCCGTGTTTGCCATTGCCATAACCCTCCTTGCTATTGAAATAAAGGTTCCTGAACTGAACCGCCACACCGCAACAGATGAACAGCTTGGACATGAGCTGGGTGAACTCATTCCGAAATTCATTGGGTTCTTTGTGAGCTTTTTTATTATCGGTTTGTACTGGACCATTCACCACCGTATGTTTGGCTTTGTTGTGAATTACACCACCCGCCTGCTTTGGCTCAATCTAATTTTCCTGCTTGCTGTTGTTCTGATGCCATTCAGCACTGCTTTTTACAGTGTGTATATTATCCGCTTACTGAATACACCGGTAATTATATATGTGGTAAACATAGTTTTTCTTGGAATAATGAATTTTATTCTATGGCTATACCTTACCCATCCCAAACGACATCTTGTTGAAGGTGTATCAAAAGAAGAAAAAAAATATTTTTCCATCCGTGCCATAACTGTTCCAATTGTTTTTATAATTATAGCGCTTGTTTACCTTTTTATTTCCCCACATGTTGCCATATGGGTTCCACCTGTAATACCATTGGTAATGCGAATCCTCAAGTGGAGATTTCGAAAAATTCAGGATAAAAAAATTAAAGCAGGCTGATTTAAAGCCAATTTCATTAATCTATAAGTATTAACTTCCTTTCAGATTCTTCACCAACAACTAAACCGATGCGCAAATTATATTACCTGTTGCTTTTTACAAGTTTTTCATTCCATTTTACTTCTGGACAAACACCAATTAATCCACAGAAAAATAATCATTATACACTTCAGGCGGGAACTCCGGAAAGTGTGGGTTTTTCTACAGAAAGATTGAAAAGGATTGATACAAGTCTTGCAGGCTGGGTTCGTGATGGACGCACGAATGGCTGTGTGGCATTAATTGTTCGCGAAGGAAAAATCGTTTATCATAAAGCGTTTGGATATAATGATCCTGCGAAAAAAGAACCGATACGTACGGATGAAATTTACAGGATCGCATCACAAACCAAGGCTATTACAACTGTTGCAGTAATGATGTTGTATGAGGAAGGAAAATTTTTGCTTGACGATCCCATTTCAAAGTATATACCAGAATTTGCAAAACCTGTTGTTCTGGACAAGTTCAATGCAAAGGATTCATCTTATACAACAAGACCTGCAAAATCTGAAATTACAATCAGGCAGTTACTTACACATACTTCAGGTATCAGCTATGCACAGATCGGAAGTAACGAAGCCAATGCAATTTTTGCAAAGGCAGGTGTATCAGCCGGACTTGGAGTTGATAATGGTTTGCTGGTGGGAGATGCTGTAAAAAAAATCGGGAAGCTTCCCCTGATGCACGACCCGGGCGAAAAATGGACTT
>JBJMLW010000244.1:0-6652 GCA_045805105.1 Flavisolibacter sp.
ATTTGGTGATTATGGTACAACTATCATTCTAAGTCACCAGGTAAACGGATTTACATTTCATACTTTGTATGGTCACCTCAGTCTGAATTCCATTACCAATATTCAGGAGGGTGATCTGATTAGGAAAGGAGATGTTTTTGCTGCATTTGGAATTCCATATGAAAATGGACACTGGCCACCACACCTTCATTTCCAGGTAGTCATTGATATGAAGGGAATGAAAGGTGATTACCCTGGTGTATGTTCTGTTACTGAATTGGATGAGTATCGTGAAAATTCTCCTGATCCTGATGTGATTCTTCATATGATGCAATATGCTTTTGAACCGCAAAAGAGCAAGAACACAGAGCAGCTCAGCTTATAACTTGGTTTCAAAACTGCACTATAGCTTGGTCAAATAATTTCTCAGCTCGCCATTCCGGAAACTGCATTGGGTATTTTAATACTTTTCGTAGTTTATCATCATACAACATTCAACATTCAACATTTATCATTTAGCATTTATCATAATCCCTTACTTCACCACCTTAATACTAAACATCGGCCCGCCTGTTGCCTGCATGAGGCTTACCCAGAATGGAACATACGCTTCAGTAACACGAGCGCTTTCAATACTTCCCAGGTCAATAAGGTTATGTGCTTTCCATCCAAACGTATCTACGAGAAAATGTTTCACCTTATTCTTTGCATCTGTATCATTGCCACATACAAATAAATTGTGATCACCACCATTTACAAGCTTCGGTTCAACCATCACTTTTGCAGTAACAGTGTTCAGCGCTTTTACAACAAAGGCTTCCGGTAACGCCTTTTGAATTTCTTCACCGAGTGATGTTGAATTACCAAGATTATCCAAAATGCGCGGAGGCATTCCTTTGGAGAAGTCGAGTGGATTAGTAAGGTCTACAACAATTTTATGAAGTATATTCTCCTTCTTTATCATTCCTACTGCATCAAGGGCATGCTCACCATTGAGGCAAAGAAAAATAAGATCTCCAAAAGCAGCGGCATCATTGAAGTCGCCCTGCGAAGCACGCTGGCCTGCTTTTTTTACCCACGCAGATGCCTTTTCATTCTTTGCTGACCGGCTTCCCATTTTTACACTGTGACCTTTTTCAAGAAGACCGGATGCAACGGTTTCACCTACTGGTCCTGTACCGAGAACACCAATATTCATATTTGATTTTAAATCAAATTTAGTTGAAGCTTTGTCAAATGTTCACTTGATTTCTTGCTAAATGGCTTAGTTTTGAAAGCAAGGTTTCGCGTGGAGGCGCGGAGAACGCTGAGTTAAGAATTTATTCTACGTCCTCCACACCTTAGCGAGATACTAGTTTAGTTTGAAAGTAAGGTTGCGCGGAAACAGAGAAAACGCTGGGAGTAATAATAATCATAAATCTTTTCTATCCTCTATAAAAAGAGAACTAGAGTAAGAAATATTGTTTACCCTCTGCGCCTCAGCGTGAAACAGAACTATGAACAATCAGAATTTAAATACCGATAAAGACAGCCTGTCGGCAACGGACAGGGAATTTGAAAACGGCATCCGCCCTAAACAGATTGAAGACTTTTCCGGACAGCAGCAGGTGATTGACAACCTCGTGATTTTTATCAAGGCCGCAAAAATTCGGGGAGAAGCATTGGATCATGTTTTATTTCATGGCCCACCGGGTCTGGGCAAAACAACATTGTCAAGAATTGTTGCCAATGAACTTGGCGTGAACATCCGCGAAACATCCGGTCCCGTAATTGAAAAGCCGGGAGATCTTGCAGGCCTTCTTACCAACCTGGAACCGAATGATGTTCTGTTCATTGACGAAATTCACCGCCTCAGTACTGTTGTAGAAGAATACCTCTATTCCGCCATGGAAGATTACCGTATCGACATCATGATCGACAGCGGGCCCAATGCAAGAAGTATCCAGATCAATCTCAATCCATTTACACTCATTGGTGCAACTACACGCAGCGGACTGTTAACCGCACCATTGCTTTCGCGGTTTGCAATCAAGTCGCGGTTGGAATATTATACATCTGAAACGCTGAAGAAAATTATTCTCCGGTCGGCAGATATATTGCAAACTACAATTACAGTGGAAGCTGCATCTGAAATTTCAAGAAGGAGTAGGGGCACGCCAAGAATCGCGAATGGACTTCTCAGGCGTGTACGGGATTTTGCGCAGGTTCTGAATGACGGACAGATCGATATTGGCATTACGCAACATGCACTCAAAGCACTGAATGTTGATGAACATGGTCTGGATGATATGGATAACCGTATCCTCGCATCGATCATTGAAAAGTTTAAAGGTGGTCCGGTCGGCATCACTACCATTGCAACTGCGGTTGGTGAAGAACCAGGTACACTGGAAGAAGTATATGAACCTTTCCTGATACAGGAAGGCTTTATTAAAAGAACACCACGCGGCCGCGAAGCAACGGCAAAGGCATATGAACATCTTGGAAAAACTCCACCTAACTTTCCTGCGGGCACACTTTTCAATGTGTGATTCATTCTCCATGCGTGGAAAATTTTTATTTCTGTTGCTGATCATTTTACTTCAATCCTGTTCAGGTGGCGGAAGTGCATTGGTACGGACATGGATATATAATGATCAGCTGGAACGGCAGGAGGAAATAGACAACATGCTGGTTTACGGTGGAACAAAAGAAGATAATCTTACAGGCTCCAATTTTATTGATCTGCAGGAAAATGGAACATTCACAAGTTACCTCGCACAATTTGATTCCGGCAAATGGCACTTCAGGGATAGCAGTCTCATTCTTGTTGACTATCACAAAAATCTGCTGGAACTGGAAATAAAAAAAGTGAATGGCAGGGAATTGATCTGTATGGATAGAGACAAACGGAAAGTTTACCGGTTTACGGGATACAAAAACAATTTTTCATCCGATTCCATCAATCCGTTTTCAGCTGTCAACAACTGGTGGCGGTTTAAACCTTCAGCACGCGAATCAGATAATGAGATAAGCCTCCGGCTGAAAAACCATTTTCACTTCTGGCAAACCTATTTCAGCTGGGCCGAAAAAAACAAGGTCAAAATGCTGGATGTTTCGGGCACGCCAAGTGTTCTTCAGATTTTTGGTAATGGTTACCGCATGTTTTACTACAGTGAACAGGAACCGCGATGGCAGAATTGTTTTTACGATTCTGCTGACTCATGGAAGGCATATGAAAAAGCTTACTATATCCTTGCTACAAAAAGGGTAAAATGGCCCGGAACAAAAAACCGTTTTCATGAAATGGCTGAAGGATTCAGGCAAATGCAAACATGGTTTGATGAATGAGGGATGGACGATAAACCATGGACCATGGAAGTCAAAAGTCAAAATTAAAAAGGGAAAACCTTAGTCTTATTTCACTATTGACTATTCACTCCATCGTCTATGGTCTATGGTCCATGGTCTGTCATCCTCCCTCATGGCTGCACTACCAGCCTGAATCCATTCCCGTGGATGTTTACAATTTCAATGTTTGGATCATCCTTCAGGTATTTGCGCAGTTTTGCAATGTATACATCCATGCTTCTTCCATTGAAATAGGTATCGCTGCCCCAGATACGTTTCAAAGCCTGTTCACGTGGAAGAAGGTCATTCATATGCTCGCTCAGCATTTTGAGGAGTTCATTTTCTTTTGGAGAAAGTGTTTGTGTTTTTCCACTATGAGAAAGCTGCCGTAGTTTGGGATTGAAATGGTAGGAGGCCAGGTCAAATTCGCGGTTTTCAGATTCGCGGTTCAGTTCTTCATTTCTTTTCAGAATAGCCTTGATCTTATGGAGAAGAACTTCACTGTCAAAAGGCTTGGTAATATAATCATCGGCGCCAAGTTTATAACCCTGGATGATATCTTCTTTCATTGTTTTGGCACTTAGAAAAAAGAGGGGTACGTCCGGGTTTATATCACGGATTTCTTCAGCAAGTGTAAAGCCATCCATGTTCGGCATCATTACATCGAGCAGGCAAAGATCAAACTGTTCTCTTTGAAAAGCTGCGAGGCCAAGACGGCCGTCACGTTCAAGAGTAACATCATAGTCGTTCAATTCCAGGTAATTCTTCAGAACACTGCCTAAGTTTGTATCATCCTCGCATAATAAAATTTTAGCTTTCTTATCTGCCATGACTCATTTTTTTATTTGAGCAATAAAATTAACGTATTTCACCAAACCCGATTTGTTGATGGTTACAGATAAAAATATTGGACCAGAAAGGATCTGCCATCTCTGATCTATGATTTGCTGATTCTGGTCTGTTGAAGAAGTAAAATTCACAACAGGCATGGAAAGGAAATTAATATTACACCTCCCTTCTTTGCGCCTTTACGTGAAACAAATTAATGCACCGGCTGGGGTTCCCTGTAATATTTATTTACGCATCCGAGGAGCTGGTTGTAATCGAAAGGTTTTTGCATGAAATCATCGGCATGTGCAAAGCGGATCAGACCCGGGTTACATTCTTCACCCGACATCATGATCACCCGTATATTGCCGGTTTCAGCATTAGTTTTTAGCTGGTTGCAAAACGTGTAGCCATCGCCTTCCGAAAGGCAGACGTCCATGAGAATGAGAACCGGCTTATGGATCCTGATCTTCACTTTTGCCTCCTCAAGTGAAGATGCGAGAATCGTTTCATATCCCTGCCCCTTTAAAATGATCTGGATAATCTGTAGCAGGTCGCGATTGTCATCAATAAGTAGGATTTTTTCAGCACTATACACGGTCGAGCTTTGACCGGGTATCTTCAAATATCTTTCCAAAAATGAAATGCTGGGTTGAAAATGCCTGAAATCAGGTACCTAAATCGGCACAATAGGCTAAAAGGTCGATGATCTGGTTGGTAAAAACATTATACTGAAAGGGCTTGGAAATGAAGTGAACGCCGATGTCTTCAAAATATTTGCGGTCTGCCTCACTGGTTGAAGTGGTAAACACAACAATAGGGATACGTGCCAGGAATTTATTTTCCTTCATTTTCATGATTGTCTGTTTGCCATTCATCCGCGGCATATTCATATCCATGATTACCAGGCATGGGAAGCGTTCTGTGAGAAGGGAATCCTGCAGAAACGCCATTGCCTCACTTCCATTTTTGGCTTCTTCTATATGAAGCGGAAAGGAACGCGAATCAATGACCTCACGGATAAAATAAAGATCATCCTCGTCGTCATCAACGCATAGTATTGTTGGCACAAACGGCATAAACCAAATTATTAATTAGCAGGCACATCGTAAACCGGAATCATACTGTACGAGGATCGGAACTAAGCAAAACCACGAAAGCAGTGTGTGCTCATGGTTTTAGTTTAATTTTCCTGAATGGTAAAACAAGGGGATTTTACAAAAACAGTTTCGGAAGGTTATACATTCAAAGGGGCTTCCATAAAGATAGGACGTGCCCTTCTAAATGGAAAAATTGTTGAAGGCGCTGACATTTTTCTTCCGCTTAAAACCATGAACCGTCATGGTTTGATCGCGGGTGCTACCGGTACGGGCAAAACCAAAACACTCCAGATGATCAGCGAAGGCCTTAGTGATAACGGGGTGCCGGTGTTGTTGCTGGATATTAAGGGTGACCTCAGTGGCCTCGCTGCTCCCGGCAATGTTAATGATAAAATTTCAGAAAGAGCTACGGCACTTGAAATGAAGTTCATACCCGAAGCATATCCCGTTGAGCTTCTTACGCTGAGTGATAAACCTGGTGTAAAGTTAAGAGCTACTGTAAGTGAATTCGGGCCTGTTCTTTTATCAAAAATCCTTGGGCTGAATGATACGCAGGGTGGATTTGTTGCGGTGCTGTTTAAATATTGTGATGATCAAAAACTTCCCCTGCTCGACCTGAAAGTTTTTACCAGGGTGCTTCAGTATATCAGTAATGAAGGAAAGGCCGAAATTGAAAAGAGTTACGGAAAAATTTCAACTGCATCAACAGGAACCATCCTGAGAAAAGTAATTGAATTGCAACAGCAGGGAGCAGACAATTTTTTTGGAGAAAAAAGTTTTGAAGTTGATGACCTCATGCGCATCAGCGATAAAGGAAAAGGAATCATTTCCATACTTCGTGTTACTGAACTTCAGGACAGGCCAAAACTATTCTCCACTTTCATGCTGCAGCTTCTGGCTGAACTCTATGCAACATGCCCTGAAGAAGGCGACCCCGACCAACCAAAACTTGTTCTTTTTATTGATGAAGCGCACCTGATTTTTAATGAAGCCCCGTCTGTATTGTTGCAGCAAATTGAAACCGTTGTGAAACTGATCCGCTCGAAAGGGATTGGCGTATTTTTCTGCACACAGAACCCAATGGATATACCTGCTTCAGTTTTATCACAGTTAGGGTTGAAGGTGCAGCATGCATTACGGGCATTCACTGCTGCCGACAGGAAATCAATTAAGCAGGCTGCAGAAAATTATCCTGAAACATCATTTTATGATGTAGATGAAATGCTTACCCAGCTTGGGATAGGCGAGGCCTTTGTAACCATGCTGAATGAAAAGGGAATTCCTACACCTCTGGTGCATACGATGCTTCGCCCACCACAGAGCCGGATGGATATTCTTACAGATAGTGAAGTGAAATCAATCACAGATAAATCGGCCCTTGCTTCTAAATACAACCAGATTATTGATACGGAAAG
>JBJMLW010000245.1:0-2954 GCA_045805105.1 Flavisolibacter sp.
AATACATGGCAGGTTCAAATTGCTGGTTAAGAAATTTTCCGGCTTCACCACCCAGTTTATTGTGCTGTGAAGTCAGTAATGTCATTACATGCTGGTAGTCGGCACCATCGCTAACGTGATTATCAATAAAAACATCCGGGTCCAGGTAGTGAAATATTTTTGTAAACGTGATCGCTTCTTTTGAATCACACTTAATGAAGTCCCTGTTCAGATCCAAATTCTGTGAATTACCACGAAATCCAAATTCTTCCGGTCCATTCTGATCTACCCTGTAATTGGAGCTGCGGTTAAGAGTACCTCCTATATTATAAACAGGAATAATTGCCAGTACAACATTCGATGGAAGAAGCTTGGGTAATCTGTTTATTTCTTTTACCAGCAGCATCGTAGCATCAATGCCATCGGGTTCACCCGGATGAATGCCATTGTTGATGAAGATGATGGTTTTATTTTTCTTTTTGATGGAGCTAATGTTGAAATCTTTATCAGTGGATACAAGAACCAGGTGTAGTGAATACCCGGCATCTGTAGGTCCCATTTCTTTCATGGATATATAAGATGATACTGCATCCGCTTTTTTCCACCATTCAATTATTTCCTGGTATGTTTCTGTTTCGTTTCCCTTACTTTTTTCAAATCGGGTTTCTGGTAGTAACTGTGCGAGGGATAGGATGGGTAGAAGCAGTAACGAAAGTAAAAGTTTGTGCATGATGCTAAGATAAGGAAGCTACAAGCTTCAACCTTCGAGCAACACAATCTTAGAGGAAAGCCGTTCCAAAAACCACCCATCTGTGAAATCCGTTAATCATAATAAATCAGTGATAATAAAAATCCTATGCTTTGCGTGGGCTATACTACATGAGGAAGCTTCAAGCTACAAGCTTCGAGCTGTATGACATAGAAGAAAGCCGTTCCAAAAACGACCTATCTGTGTAATCCGGTAATCATAATAAATCCGTGATAAAAAAATAGCCCATGCAAAACATGGGCTATCCTTCAATATTGTTACTCTTATGCGAGTTTATTTACTCTTTTGGTAAGCTTGCTCTTTAGGTTCGAAGCTTTGTTTTTATGGATGATTCCACGTTTCGCCATACGGTCAATCATGGAAATCACTTCAGTCAGGTCTTTCCCCGCAGCTTCTTTTCCTTCAACAGTTTTCAGGTCGCGGATGGCATTACGTGTAGTTTTTCCGTAATACTTATTCCTTTCCCTGCGTTTGCTCGCCTGACGCACATCTTTCTTTGTTGCCTTGTGATTAGCCATAATTCAATTTTGGACGGCAAAGGTAAGGGGCAGGTCTCAAAAGGGAAAATTTAAACATGAATATTTTGTGAAGATAGATCAGGCCATAGACGATGGACCATAGACGATGGACCATAGATAATGGACCATAGACCGTTGAACATAAAAGGTGGCGAATTCTATAGAATTCTCTGCCGGCTACTGCCTGCGGACTGTGGACTTTTTAAACGATATTTGCTTCATCCATATTCAAACTTCCTTTCATGAAGGACTTTTCCTATATCACTCAGTCTCACCCAGCTTATATTGAAGGTCTTTATAAAGATTTTGTTCAGAATCCCGATAGCGTAGATCCTGATTACCGTCGGTTTTTCGAAGGTTTTGATTTCGCGGTTTCCAGCGGAATTAACGGGAATGGCTCGGAAAACGGTAAGGGAATGGCTGAAGCGGTTGATGCTCAGCAGTTAGCTAAAGAATTTGCAGTCTATAATCTCATCCTGGCATACAGGAATAAAGGTCACCTTGCTGCCAAAACCAATCCTATCCGGGAACGGAAAGACCGGGGAGCCAACCTCGATCTTAAATTTTTTAATCTATCGGAAACGGACCTTTCAAAACAGTTTTTCTCAGCCTCATTCATTGGCCTGCAGAATGCGACGCTTCAACAGGTGGTAGATCATATGAAAAAAGTTTACTGCGGTCATGTTGGCGTGGAATACCAGTACGTGATCAAGCAGGATCGAATTGAATGGCTGCAACGGGAAATTGAAGGGACGCTGCAACAACCATTACCTCTTGAACAGAAAAAACGGATTCTTGAAAAACTAAATGAAGGAGTGATTTTTGAAAAGTTTCTTCATACTAAATACGTTGGACAGAAACGATTTTCCCTTGAAGGAGGAGAAACAACAATTCCTGCACTGGATGCCATGTTAACGACAGCAGTTGACCTTGGTGTACAGGAAGCAGTGATCGGTATGGCACACCGGGGAAGACTTAATGTACTCGCAAATATTCTGGGAAAGACATATGAACAGATATTCAGTGAATTTGAAGGCACTGCAATTCCTGACCAGACTATGGGAACCGGTGATGTAAAATATCACCTCGGTTTCAGCAGTGAAGTGGAGACCGCCAACGGAAAAAAAATCCATCTTAAGCTAACACCAAATCCTTCGCATCTGGAAGCAGTGAATCCTGTTGTACTTGGTTATTCGCGTGCAAAGGCAGATGTTCTTTACCAGTCAGAATTTGATTCGGTCCTTCCGATCCTGATTCATGGAGATGCTTCAGTAGCAGGCCAGGGCATCGTTTACGAGATCCTTCAAATGAGTGGACTGAAAGGATATTATACGGGCGGTACAATGCATTTCGTGATCAACAACCAGATTGGATTCACAACAGATTTTGATGATGCCCGGACTTCCAATTATTCAACTTCTGTTGCATCAACTGTGCAGGCACCTGTATTCCATGTAAATGGTGATGATCCCGAAGCGGTAATAAAATGCGTGCAGATAGCTACGAAATACAGGCAGGAATTCAATTCAGATATTTTCATTGACATGGTATGTTACCGCAGGCATGGTCATAATGAAGGTGATGATCCAAAATTCACACAACCACAATTGTATGCACTTATAGACAAACATGTCAATCCCCGTGAGGAATACATCAAGTTCCTGTTGAAGGATGGCGAAGCAGATGCG
>JBJMLW010000246.1:0-2266 GCA_045805105.1 Flavisolibacter sp.
CAAGATATAATCCATTTGATAGCAGTTCATCCCCATCGCGTTCATAAATGATATTGCTGAATAAATCACGGAGTATAATTGTTTTATTTTTTATGCCAGGGAATGGCAGTTTAACGTAGCACTGACTTCTTTCAGAAGAGTAATTTACTGTTACAAAAACCCTTTTATTTTCTTGAGCAATTTCCCATGAAAAACAAACGAAATTTTCGTAGCTGCCATTTCCATTCCATGCACTTGATGAATCGGCCATTTTCCATTTACCCAAATGAAATAAGGGTTGTTGTAAAATATTTAAAAGTGTTTTATAAAAACTTTGAAGATCCTGGTTAACCAGTTCCACCGGGCCTCGTACCAGGTGAGGAGATATTTTTTTCTTCTTTCCCTCAAATTGTCCCTGGTGAAAAAATCGAAGCCCCGGGGTAAGAAAAGAGATAACAGCTGCAGCCTTGTGTTTATCGTCCGGAAATTCAGCAGCCGCTCTTTTTTCATCATGATTCTCCAGGAAGCGCGCCATCTTTTGCTGGTAATTCAATTCAGCATGAAGATGGTCATGTACTGGTTTTGCATGACCCGATTTCAGATAATCATAAAGTTTTTTATCATAAGTATAATCAAACCCGAGCTGCTGTAACTTCCATTCCAGGTCCCAGTATACTTCAGCCATAAATGTGAAGTGCGGATTGTATTCTTTAACTGTCAAAATAGCTTCAGGCCAGAAAGATTTGCATGGCAGTCCCCATGTGTTTTCAAATACCTCAGGAATGACGAGCATTGCCATATCACAACGAATACCATCACACTGATCTGAAATTTTTATCAGCTCTTTTATTAATGCATTCTGTAAATCATTCTTACTGTAATTGAGTTGTAGCGTATCTGCCCATCCGGAAAAGAATGGATCTCTTCCATGTGCAAGAATCAACTCAGTTGAACCTGTATTTATTTTCCTGTAGTTTTCTGGTTCATTTTTGAGTAACGCTTCTGTTCCCCTTATATAATATTCCGGATGAGTTTTTACCCAATGATGATCAATGGATGTATGATTGGGAACAAAGTCCAGCATCAGTTTTAATCCACGATCCTGCAGGCGTTTGCGTAACCGCGCCAGCGCTTCGTCACCTCCTAATTGCTGATGCACTGTATAAGCAGTAATTGCAAACCCCGAACCCTGTATATCTGCTTCCTTTAAATCCGTCAATGTTTCCCTGAATTCTTTTCGTAAATGAGGATTTGTCCTGGAAAAAACAAGTCCTTCATTTCCGGTTTGCCACACACTCAGCAACCATATCCAATCAAATCCACTAGTAACCAGTGTATCAATTTCACTATCGGGAATATCATCCAGTGTTGCTGTTCTTCCGAGCTTTCCTGATAATTCCGTTAGCCATACTCGTATGTTAACCTGGTATAAAGACGGATAAACTGTTGCAGGCATATATTTATTCAACTGTTTCTAATTCTGTAAAAATGCCTTTTTTTCCCAGTTCCATAATTTGTTCAGCAGTGGTACTGGCAAATATTTGCATTAATCTTGCCACAATGCCTGTCCAACCTGTTTGATGACTTGCGCCCAGGCCTGCACCATTGTCTCCATGAAAATATTCGTAGAATAGGATATTATCTTTCCAGTTAGGATCTTTCTGAAATTTATCTGAACCTCCGTACACCGGCCTTTTTCCTAATTCATCTTTCAAAAAAATATTTGCAAGTCGTCCTGCAATCTGTTCTGCCACCTGGTAAAGATTTAAATAATTACCGGAGAACGTTGGAAATTCAACCTTGAAATTATCACCATAATAATTAAAGTATTGAAGCAGCGCCCGTATGATCAAACCATTTACCGGCATCCATATCGGTCCGCGCCAGTTTGAATTTCCTCCGAACATACCCGTATCTGATTCAGCAGGCAGATAATTAACAGTAAATTTCTGTCCTCCAACATAAATTTCAAATGGATGGTCTTTATGGTATCGCGATAAAGACCGGATACCATAATCACTTAAAAATTCTTTTTCATCCAGCATTACACCCAATACTCTTCTTAATCTTTCTTCATCCAGAACAGATGCTATTCTTCTTCCATTTACACCCAGTTTCATCGGATCATGAATGTTGGCATATAATTCAGGGCGGGCTCTTAAAAAAGTTTCAAATTTTTCTTTGATTTCGGGATATTTTTTCATGACCTAATCTTCTTGTGGAATAAATTCATGCATTTCTCATGAGGGAAATATAAACCCCATGAGAAAAAATTCTGCAGCCTATC
>JBJMLW010000247.1:0-2913 GCA_045805105.1 Flavisolibacter sp.
ATGTGCGTTTTACCAAAACAGGAAACAAGGTTTCTGGTTTTGTTTTTTATGGCGACAGAAAGGAAGTGTACAGGAAGTTGTGAAGAAGCGACAAGCTTTAAGCCGTAAGCTACATGTGCAAGTGGGCCATAGACCCGGGAAAAAAATCTATCGTCGGTATATCATTGTCCATGGTCCATGGTCTATGGTCCATGGTCTAATGGTCTATTGTCTATGGTCCATGGTCCATGGTCTATCGTCCATTGTCTATGGTCCATCATCCATCCTCTAATTCAACAGCCCCTTGATCGCCTGGTATAGCTGATCCCTGGTGAAAGGCTTCACCAAAAATATGTCCGCCCCGTTTTCCAGTGCAACATCTTTTGCTGATGCATCGAACCCGGAAATCATGATGATACGAATGTTCGGGTAATTCTTTTTGATTTCACTGATGTAGTCAACCCCAAATCCATCCGGAAGCTTATTATCAAGGATAATGACTGAAGGCTGCTCATTTTGAAGATACTCTCCTGCTGCCGTAAGGTTTTTTACATGGTCAAGTTCCATTTCCTTACCATTCAGAAGGATGTTTAACAGTAAACACATGTCTCCTTCATCTTCTACGATCAGTACTTTCTTTGCTCTTTTTTCCTGGCTTGTAGTTTTTGACATAATTGTAGGTTTAAGTGTACCCATTGGTGGGAAATTACTTGATAGAAAAAACCGTTCCAACCATACTCTGCATTTAAAACGGACTCAGCCGGGAATCATTGTCGTGAATCATGAATTACTATAGCTGACGCTTTATATTGTATTTTTTTATTTACATCCGGCGATTATAACATGAAGAGCGCATTTTCAAAGAGTGGAAAGCTTTAACAAATTGACATTGAACCTGCTGAAATTCTCGGGGTCTATTACAATTATTCCCGGAAGGGGTCATTTAAATTGAAGAATATGAAAAAATTATTACCCATTTTAAGTTTTGCAATTTTACTCACTGCCTGTAACACAACCCCACCCGTAAGCAATGGTGTAGCGGGTTCTGCAGTTCAGGTTACGAGTCTACCCGATACAAGTGGTCTTGCTCAATACCAGCAATGGAAAGCTCAGAATGAGTTAACTGCCATGCAGGTTTCCAGCCAGCCTGTACCACAGGCAGTTGCTCCTGTAAAAAAATCAGTACCGGTAAGAACCATCTATAAAACAATCCCGGCTCCAAAAAGTACATCTGCCAGCGGATCGTCTTCCTCTAATGGATCAGGGAACAGTGACGCCACTGCAAGCAGTGGTTCAGGAACCTCCCAGTCATCCGGTGAAGCAAAAGCTTCACAGAAAAAAGGGATCAGCAAAGCAGCTAAAGGTGCGGTGATCGGTGGTGTTGCGGGCGCAGCAGGTGGTGCTATACTAAATAAAAAGAACCGTGTTGTTGGTGCCGTGATTGGTGGTGTTGTAGGTGCCGCTGGTGGATATGGAATCGGCCGTCAGATGGATAAGAAAGACGGACGTATTGAATACACACCTGGTTACTTTAATTGATGAAACACCTGGTTATATAAAGCAAAGGGGCCCTTCGGGACCCCTTTTTTTAATCACAGTGAGGGAAAGTCGACTGACCACAGTCGACAGTCCACAGACAAATCGTTATATATTGATGCTTCTCATAAGGTCGCGCAGCGAGCAGCGCGCAGCGAGTAGCGCGGAGCTTCATTTCTTCTTCGTCGAATCCATTCCTCCGCCTGGCATTCCACCTCCCATCATCTTCATCATTTCCTGCATGTTTACAAAAGACCAATGCTCAACAACTTTACCATCACGGAATTTTGAAACTTCAATCGAATTCATATCGAATGGGCCTTTGGGCATTCCCATGGAACCATCACTTGTTCCGGTCATATTCATCCATGCCATTACATAGTCGTCATCAGCCAGTTCCTTCACAGCTTTCATCTTCATGTCCTTCATGTTATCATGAGACCATTTGATCATCGATTTCAAACTGTCTTTTCCCACCATATCACCCCTGTCAGTATGGTCTACAAAATCATCTGCTATTACACTGTCAATACCGGAAACGTCTCCTGTTTCAAAAGTTTTAGTAATCATTCTATGAGCTTCAAGGTTTTTCTGTGCAGCTGAACTATCACTTGCAGATGCAACCTTCACATGGTCGCAGGAAAAAAAAGCAAAAGAAAAGAATGGAAGAATGAAAAAAAGAATCTTTCTCATACAGTTGATTTTATTTGATTGAATTGGTTTAAAAATGAGGGCAGGAAGTTCCAAAGGGGATATTAAGGTAGAAACTCTTCCGTAAATTGTAAAATAATTTCTTCGAACTTCAATCAGCATGAATACCCTTCACTTTTTCAGGATAGGCATTACCGTTATCTGCACTTTTGCATGTGTTACAGGAAAATGTCAGAAAACAGACGCATGGCTGCAGAAGCTTTTTCTTACACATGGAAATGAATTATTACAGAAAATACTGGCACAACCGGACACCTTTCAGTACCAGGTGATTTATACCAGAATCGACCGCGACAAAAAGAATCAACCACATTTTACCAACTACTACCTGAATGTGGACAGGAACAGGTACTTCAATCCGGCATCCACAGTGAAACTTCCTGTTGTTCTGGCATCTCTTGAAAAATTGCACCGGATGAATATTGCCGGACTTGACATGAATACCATAATGCTTACCGATAGCTCCTACAGGGGTCAGTCAAATGTACATTCAGATACATCAGCTGAAAATAGATTTCCATCTGTTGCGCAATACATCAGAAAGATCTTTCTTACCAGCGATAATGATGCTTATAACCGGTTATATGAATTTGTGGGACAGGAAACGCTCAATCAAATGTTATGGGACAAAGGTTATAAAGACGTTCGCATCACCAGGCGGTTTGTTCCCATGACAGAAGAAGAAAA
>JBJMLW010000248.1:0-3538 GCA_045805105.1 Flavisolibacter sp.
ATAACGAACCTACTGAAACAGTCGATCAGGAACAGGTGAGCATTATCCTCGGAGAAGATTTTGTTATCACCTTCCAGGAAGATCCTGAGAGGGATGTATTCAATCCGATTCGTGACAAGCTAAAAATGCCGAATACAAAACTCAGGCAAAGGGGGGCCGACTACCTATGTTATTCCATGATAGACCTGATTGTTGACAATTACTTTTATGTTATGGAAAAACTTGGAGAGCGGATAGAAACCGTTGAGGAGGAAGTTATCCGTAACAGCAACAAAAGATCACTTGCGCGAATCAACCAGCTACGAAAAGAGCTTATTATCCTGAAAAGAAATATTGCCCCGGTTCGGGATCTGGTTAACAGCATCATTCGAAGTGAAAGCACCATGCTGGATGCCGGTACAATGAAATATTTTAAAGACGTTCAGGATCACATCTCACAGGCTTATGACCTAAGTGAAAACTATCGGGATATAATGATAAGCATGCAGGATCTATATATCAACAACGTAAACCTGAAGATGAATGAAGTGATGAAGGTAATGGCCATCGTTACCTGTCTGCTGGCACCTGCAACTGTAATCGGAGGAATTTTCGGAATGAACTTCGATACGAATGTTGTTTTCTTCCACAAGCCATGGGGATTTTATACTGCAGTAGCCCTGATGCTTTTGATACCTATCTGGATGTTATGGGGATTCAGGAAACGGGGATGGTTCTGATCAGATATTTTTTCCATCCACTGTTGTGTGTACTTATGCCATGCAGCATGGATCTTATCCGGGTAAATAAATTTCTGAAGCTTTCTGTCACCAACACTATATTTCCACATTTCCATCTGCACCGAATCACTGTCTGTCCATTCAGTAGGACCAACCATGATCACTGTATTCGGATTTTCCCACGTTGCATCCATAACAGTACCCATTGTTCCAAAAAATAACAACCTTGTTCGTTCATTTTTTTTCATATTAATGAGGGCTACTTCATAATCCGGGCCCTGTTCTTCCATGGTGGTAATGCCATTTTTCTCTGAAGGAAGATAGTTGTAAGTGACCAGATCAAGTGCAAAGGAGCTATCACGATTAAAAAGCAGGTATGGAAAATATGGCAGCAACTCGTCTTCTTCAATTTTCAGCGCAGTTGAATCAGGAATATCTGTTGTTGCCGCTTCTTCAAATAATTCAGAAGAAAAAGTTGAATCCTGTTCCCGCAAAAATTTATTCAGGCGCGGAAACAGATCATTGAACGATCGTTTTACTGTTTCAGAATCAATGCTGTTTTCATGTTTGTCTGCAGAGTTATTCTTGCACGAACTTAATATGAATAAAAAAGACAAACCAGCAATAACAAATTTCATTTACTCTTTTTATAAACAGGAACAGTGCTGCACGGTTCACCATACATGATGCTTTTCACTACGGGCCGTAACTGTTTTGTAATTTCTGCATAGGCATAATTTCCAATCGGGATGTCACCGCAGCCTTTGATAACAACCCTCTGATCAGCAAAAGCATGGGTGTTGAGTGCTGATATGTTTTTTAAAAACATATGCTTGATCATTTCCTCTGCTGTTCCGATATACAATTCTTTTGCAACAGGTTCAAGGTAGGTTGCCACCAGCATATAAGCCCATACAGGAATGATGGCATCAGCACTGCACGTAATGGCAACATATTTATCCTTGAAAACATTCCAGTCCATATTTTTGAGTGCTTCCCTGAAATCTTTTTCTTTCAGTATAAGTCCCATGAAAAGATATTCCTTCAAATCAAACACAACAACCTCGCCTTCCGGCATAAATTTTTCAAGATCAATTGTTATCAGCCCGCTTTCAGCCACCTTATTTATTATAGGCTCATTCATTATGCGAAATTACGAAAAGAGCGAGAGAGAAGCTACGCGCTCTCAGCTACTCGCCAATGCGACCATATAAGATAATTCCTTACAGAAAAAAGCGATCAGTGTAATCCATGTAATCATTGTATTTATCTGTGTTAAAAATAAATCCCGGCTCAACGGCCGGGATTTAAATTGTATGAAGTCTTCCTACTAATAAAATTTTGCCCTGTTATCTTTCACATTTGCCGCATTCTTCAACGGCTCAATTACCGGATTCATATTCTGTTGTTGCATCTGGTTCATAATATCCTGCTTTACCCGCATCTCTAGCATCTTCTGTTGTTCCTGGATGTTGGCGGTTTCCACAGGAGTTGTGGATGTGTTATCTATTCTTATCACAAACACCCCCGACGTTCCCGCAATCGCCTGCGGTATTACTTTTCCTTTATAGGCAGGATTGAAAGCAGCACCGGTAACTTTTGGTTCATAACCCAAATTTGATCCGCCGCCAAAACGAAGGCTGTCCACAGTTTGCACCTGTTGTCCAACCTTTGATGCGGTTTGTTCAAGAGAAGTTACCTGCCCTATTTTTTTTATGATCTGCTCCGATTTTTTCCGATTCCTTAATAATGGTTCAACTGATGTTCTTACAGAATTTACACTGGGGAGTCCTGGCTTGTTAACTTCAGTAACAATTGCAACAATAAAGTTGTCTCCTACTTTCTCAGGCCCGATCACATCCCCTTTGTCTGTATCAAAAACTTTTTTAATAAATGGTCGTGATGAAACCGTTGAACCCTGGAATGTGTTATCCATTGGAGAAATATCATTAGCGGTCAGTCTTGAAATGCCTAGCGGACGGAGGTTTTTTTCATAGTTTGAATTGAACGAAGCAAGGTCGCGGCTGTCACCTGCAAAAAGGTTAGCCTGGTTTAGTGCGTTCGATTCCGTTTTATCACTGGTAAAAATTCTTTTTGCCAGGTATGCAATTTTATAATGCGGCTGTACATTTTTATGGTCAAGGATTTCTATGTAATGCCAGCCAAATTGTGTCTTTACTACTTTTTTATCACCCGGCTTTCCATCAAATAAAATGAATTGTCCGAATTCTTTGGCAAATCCTTCTCCCTGGATGTCAGTTGATGAAAAAGTCATTACACCCTTGTCACGCTTTGCTGCTTCATCAGTTGAATAAAGTGAATCCAGAAGGTCAAAGCTTGCACCGTTTTTAATTGCGGAAGCAATACTGTCTGCTTTTGCTTTTGCAACACTATCAGGCATCAAAGGCCTGCCCTGTCGATCCATCGTACCTAATAATATATGCCTGCACTTTACAGAATCCGGTAAGCTTTTGCTATCAATCATTTTGGCAAGTACATATAGTGCTGTGTTGGCGTTTTGGTTTACATCCAGGTATGGCCCATAAATACTACCCTTTGGAAGTGCCAGAATAGAATCTTTTTGCGGCACCTGGATTGCATTTTTGGAAAGGTATCCATTGAAATATGGTATAACAGTTTCCTGTTGTGCAAAAAAAGTAACGGGGTCAGGAGTAGAAGCAAATGAAGATTTCAGTGCTATCAGTGAATTTTTCGTTTCCGCACTGTCAGCCGAACTGGGTGCTGCGCTGAACTGAACATAGCTGATGGACCTTTTTTCAACCTTTTGTTCAAATTGATCTTTGTGATCATCCAGGTAA
>JBJMLW010000249.1:0-6106 GCA_045805105.1 Flavisolibacter sp.
ATGATAAAAAAGAAGCATGGATGAAAGCTGTGCAGGCCGATAAGCTTACTTGGAATCATGTTAGTGACCTTCAGCAATGGAACAATGCCGTTGCACAATTATATCATGTACAAAGTATTCCAGGAAATTTCCTCATCGATCCAAATGGAAAGATCATCGCACGCGACCTGCGCGGCGAAGATTTAGAGAAAAAGCTTTGCGAAGTTTTCGGTGGATGCAATTAAGAGAAGCTGCGAGCTTCGAGCTATAAGCTGCTAGCCTAAGTTAGAATAAATAAATTTTCTTAATAGAAAAATGCTCATTCTAAATGAGCATTTTTTATTATTAAATACTTCAGACACGTTTTTCACGTTTCACGTTTCACCTCAATTCACATCCTGTCCCTTCTTCAGCTTTTCAATCATATTTTCAACATTTATTTTATTGGCTCCCGGAGGAGAAAGAGGAAGTGCCAGTTGTGCATACTTCAATGCATTTTTATAATCTCCCGTTGCGGAATAGCCTCTTGTAAGTCCCATTAAAGTTGTGAACTGGTTGGGATTTTTCTGATAGTTTGTTTTAAAAACTTCAAGTGCCTCTTTTGATTTTTTCATTTGCAGCAACTGTCGCCCATATGCATGTAGCTGCTGCATGTTTCCCATTGGCATTGCTTTTTTCATCAGGCTGTCGGCTTCAGCTGTACGACCGAGTTTATTTAGTATATCCGCTTTAGTGGATAGTGTTACGAAATTTGGCTGTCCCACAAATGGTGCATTGATGGCAAGGTCTGCCCATGTTAAACCTTCTTCCAGGTCAACATTCCGGTCTATCGTAAACCGGGCGGCCTGCTGAAAAGATTGCCAGCCGGGATTAAAATTTTTTTCACTCCGTAATTCTCTCCTGAATGATTCCAGCTGGTTGTTGATATAATCAACTTCAACCTTGAAAGGAAACATCATCTTTTCCCATTCCAAAGCAATGGTTGCACTGTTTTCAGTTTCATTCATGAATTCATATTTCAGCCACTCCACTGGTTTGTCCATTGTTTGTGTATGCACTTTCACCCTTAGTGCATCTTCTTTTGGATCATAAAAAAAACTTCCCCATGAAGTTGAGTTGGTAGAAAAAATCAGCGTGGGTTCTGAAGCATCATAGGCTACAAAGAATGCATACCGACCGGCCTTCAATAGTTGTCCTTCAATTTTTACATCGGTTGAAAATTCAATTGTTGTGTTTTCATTTGCTCCTGCCCTCCATGGCGCCGCCTTGCTTGTGCCAAAACCGAGATCATTGAAACCTGCAGGAACAAGTTGTCCCCAGATTTTTCCTTCTCTTCCTTTTACACCTGGCCGGTTATATTGAATGGTGATGTCGGTAAGACCAACACGTTCTCCTACCCATGCCTTTTTATTACCACCATCAGGAAGCGTGGTGAGTTGTGCATTAACGGCTGTGAGCAGGGCATGACTGCATAACAGCACGATGAGTGTTCTTTTCATTGCAGAAGTTTTAATAAACTAATCTAACGAAAGGAAAGATGCAATCAGGAAAATATTTATTGGTGATGGAAAGAGAGGATGAGTGGGGGAGGGAAAGGAAATATCGAATAACGAATATCGAATATCGAATAACCCTGCCTGCCGGCAGGCAGGGAATAACGAATTTTAGAACCTGTAGATATTTGCCACCGGCAAATATGAAATTTGTAAAATGAATCTGTAACTATTTGCCACTGGCAAATATTAGGGAATAATAGAACAGGGAACAATAGAACAAGAACCTAAAGAATTTTTAAATTATGAAATGAAAAATTGACCTAAGTTCCCCCTTCGGGGGACAGGGGGGCCCACCGCCTTTCTAATTCTGATCAACTGCACCAGCAGATCTTCAAGCAACTCTAACTTCAGCATATTTGCTCCGTCGCTTTTGGCGCAGGAGGGATCAGGATGTGTTTCAATAAAGAGACCATCGGCACCTACGCCAATGGCTGCACGTGCAATGGTTCCGATCATCAATGGATTTCCACCCGTAACACCAGCGCTTTGATTCGGCTGTTGCAGGCTGTGTGTGCAATCCATTACAACAGGAACATTGCTTTGCTGCATAATGGGTATGTTCCGGTAGTCCACAACCAGGTCCTGGTAACCAAATGTGGTACCACGTTCCGTGAGCATCACATTTTCGTTTCCGGTATTCCTGATTTTTTCTACAGCGAATTTCATGGCATCCCCACTTACAAACTGTCCCTTTTTTACGTTGATGATTTTTCCTGTTTCTCCTGCTGCGATCAGTAATTCGGTTTGCCGGCACAGAAAGGCAGGTATCTGTAATACATCTACATAGGGTGCAGCCATGGCAGCATCTTTTTCTGAATGAATATCAGTGACTGTAGGAATGGAATATTTTTTCCCCGCCTTCTGTATGATCTTTAATCCTTCCATATCGCCCACACCGGTAAATGAAGTAGCACTGGTGCGGTTGGCTTTACGGTAGGATGCCTTAAAGATTAATGGTATGTTCAATTTTTTGCAGATGGAAGAAACTTTTTCGGCAACATCCATAACAAGATCTTCACTTTCCACTACACATGGTCCGGCCATCAGGAAGAACTGCTGATCATCATAGTCCTGACCACGGAATAAATGCTGTAGAAATTTCTGCATGGGCGCAAAGATACAAACGTGAAACGTGAAACGTCAAACGTGAAACGTGAAGCCTGCCGGTAGGAAGGGGTGAAACGTGATTTGTAATCATCATGCACTTCTCGCGATCCCGACTGAAGTCGGGAGAGGGATCTAAAGCAAAGAATATAGGAAAAATGGTAATGGAATTGCAAGTTATTATTGTCTTAGCGGATCGAAAGCCGCCTTATCTGCGTACTCAGAATCCTCCTTTGTCGGAATGACAATCCCGCAAAATCATTTTCATTCACGATTGACATTTGACCTTTCACGTTTGACGTTTCACGATTGACGATTCACGCTATATTTGCCCCTCTATGACAAAAGAAAAAATCCTTGTTATTGGTGCATCGGGACAAATCGGAGTGGAACTGACATTGGCACTTAGAAAGATCTATGGAGCATCTAACGTAATTGCATCTGATTTACGTGAAGAAAATGAATTGCTTCATGGAACCGGGCCTTATGTAAGTATGGATGTGATGAACAAGGAAATGCTGCACGTGCAGGTTATCCGGCAGGGTGTAACGCAGATCTATCTTCTGGCAGCAATTCTTTCTGCAACAGGAGAAAAAAATCCCAATCTCGCCTGGCATCTGAATATGCAGGGTTTGCTGAATGTTCTGGATATAGCGCGTGAAGAAAAATTGAAAAAAATATACTGGCCAAGTAGTATTGCTGTATTCGGACCTACATCACCGAAAAAAAATTGTCCGCAGCAAACCATCATCGAACCCACAACGGTTTATGGAATCAGTAAATATGCCGGTGAGTTCTGGTGTAATTATTTTTATTACAAGTATAAGGTGGATGTGCGCAGCCTTCGTTATCCGGGACTGATTTCTTACAAATCCGCTCCCGGTGGTGGAACAACGGATTATGCTGTGGAGATCTATCATGATGCACTTGAAGTTAAACATTACGATTGCTTTCTTCAGAAAGATACTTACCTGCCGATGATGTATATGCCCGATGCTATCCGTGCAACTATTGAACTTATGGAAGCACCTGAATCCAGCATCAGCATAAGAACATCTTATAATATTTCCGGAATGAGTTTTTCACCGGATGAAATTGCGGATGAAATAAAAAAGAAAGTTCCCGGTTTCACCATCAGCTACAAACCCGACTACCGGCAACAGATAGCCGATAGCTGGCCTCAAAGCATTGACGATTCCGTTGCCCGCAACGACTGGGGCTGGAAACCGGAATATGATCTGGAGAGAATGACGGTAGATATGTTGGAGAACCTGGAAGCCAGAGAATAGACCATGGACCATGGACCATGGACCATAGGACGGTCATTTATGGTCTGAAACTGTTTACTTTCCCGAATAATTTTCAATATTCAATTTTCAATGTTCGATATCCAACCTAAAACTGATAGTCAGTTCCTTTTAAGTTTATCCAAACTGACTTGTCTATTGAGCATTGAACATTCTTTATTGAATATTTATATAGCTAAATGACTGAAAATACATTTGCTATTGTCTAACAACATCAAAGAATCTCCCAAGTTTTTCTTTATCGAGTTTCCCATTTGTCCTTACGCCGCTACACAAATCAATTCCATAAGGTTGCACTTCATCTATAGCACGACGAACATTTGTTTCATTCAGTCCGCCAGCAAGAAACACCGGCACTTTCGACTGTTCAACAATTTTCCTGCTGAACTGCCAGTTGTGGACCCTTCCGGTTCCACCGAGTTCCTTTACTGACAGTTTGGGATTGCCACTATCAAGAAGAAGCGCATCGACATGCGCGGAAATTCTCACCGCTTCCTCGATGGATTCTTCTCCGGTAACGTGAATTACCTGTACAATTTTAATGGCAGGGAGTAAACTTTTTAATTCATCATATTTTCCTTCAGTAAGTTCATCAACTATCTGGATCGTATTGGTGCAGGTGCGATGGTGATGATCAGCAATTGCAGCTACTGAAGTTTCGCACGTAAGTAAAAAAGTAGCGATGGGTGGTGGAATTTTTTTTGCAATGGAAAAGATCAATTCATCAGCAATAGGTCCGGGGCCACTGGGCATCCTTGCAACAAGACCAATCGCCGATGCGCCATATGAAATGGCCAGCCGTGCTTCATCATCGGAAGCAATACAACAGATTTTAATATGCATCATCGTTCAAAAGTAACATTGCTATGGTCCATGGTCCATGGTCTATGGTCCATGGTCCATCGTCTAATACCAGATAAGTAAAATCACTTAGCAAGTTATTGTTCAGCTATTAATTTTAAAAAATTAAAATTATTTTGATTCAACATCCAATCCTATCGAATGCAAGCCGTACTAAAATCCCTGCATTGGCCTGACAAGATCAGGACCTTTCGTCCCATCGCCCCGATGGATAACCATGAGAAAGGCAAGCTTCGCATTTTCAACGTACTCAATGTTCTTGGTTTCCTGATAGGCATCTTTCTGCCAATTGTTGGATTATCTGTGGCAAACATCACGCTTTCAACCTTTGCCTGGATCATAACTTTTTCACCGGCCATGGTAAGCATCATGGTACTTATCCTGAATTATTACAAACGGCATGAGATCGCCATTTTATCTTATTTCATTTTATATCCCATCTTGACAGCACTGGTTTACCAGGTAAGTTTTGATATTGGCGTTGAGCTTTTTTTTATTTTATATGGTGTTTTGTCGGTGTTTTTTCTCAACCGGTTTGTTTTCATTGTTGTTGCTTTCTCCCTTACATTATTCTGTTATTTTTATGTTTTTGTTTTTACGCGGCATTATGAGGTTGTGATGGTAGACAAAAATTTTCATTTTTATGTTCTCAATCATCTGCTCCCTGCATGTTTTATATTTTACGCATTATTCCTTATCAAAAGAGAAAATACACAATACCAGGGTTACATTCTGCAACACAATACTGAATTGCACCAGGTAAACCTTGAGATACAGAGAAAGAACGATATGATCGATGAAAAAGCGCGGCAACTGCAGGAGCAAAACCGGGTGATCGATGAAAAGGCGAGATTGCTGCAAAAGCAGACAACTGAACTTTCGGAACTCAATTCGATGAAGAACAAATTGTTTTCTGTGATCTCGCACGATCTGAAAACACCACTGTATGCACTGAGAAATCTTTTCAAAACCGTTCAGCAATATGATTTACCTGCAGAAGAAGTAAAGCAATTTGTTCCGGAGGTTGTACAAAATCTTAATTACACCACGGCGCTTATGGAAAATCTTCTTATCTGGGTAAAGAACCAGATGCAGATCAATGTAATGCAGCCACAAATTCTGGAAGTGACAGAACTGGTTGATGAAGCAAAAAACCTTCTCCAGTTACAGGCGCAGGCAAAAAAGATCAATATTTATTTTTCACAGGATCATCCTGTTTATATTCATGCGGATAAGGAAATGATCCGACTGGTGATTCGCAACCTTCTTTCAAACGCCATCAAGTTTACACCAGAAAAT
>JBJMLW010000250.1:0-3295 GCA_045805105.1 Flavisolibacter sp.
CCTTCGCCTGTATAGCCGCCCCAGATTCCATTGATTTCAATTGTGGGCCTGATACCGGTCCTTTCATTGGTAGTAAAACCTTTTTCTCCCCACAGTTCATTTACGCCAAGTTCTCTTTTATATTCATTTTCATCATAGGGAGCTTCAGCCATTAGTTTGCGTTCTTCCTTTGATGCTTCTACAACATCATCATAAAAACCAGGTATGGTTACATGATTGTTTTCATCATGAACAGATGCAATCATTTTGGCAAGAATTGTAATCGGGTTGGCAACAGCTCCTCCATAGGTTCCGCTATGCAGGTCGCGGTTGGCACCGGTTACTTCCACTTCGATATACGACAAGCCACGAACACCCACATCCAGTGACGGCGTTTCCATGCTAAGCATTGAACTGTCACTGATCAGGATAACATCTGCTTTTAGCAGTGACTTATTTTCGCGTACAAATTTTCCAAGATTGGGAGATCCTACTTCTTCTTCACCTTCAATCAGGAATTTTATATTCGTTTCCATGGTACCGGTCTTCACCATGGTTTCGAGGGCTTTCACATGCATATAAAACTGTCCCTTATCATCCGCACTGCCTCTGGCAAAAACTTTTCCTTCTTTAATCACCGGTTCAAACGGACCGCTGTGCCACAATTCAAGTGGCTCGGGTGGTTGCACATCATAATGACCATAAACAAGCACTGTTGGTTTGGAAGAATCTATTAATTTTTCTCCGTAAACAACAGGATGCCCATCTGTATCCATCACTTCTGCCTTGTCACATCCTGAATCAAGTAAGCGTTTCTTTACAAGTTCCGCGCAACGGCGCATATCATCTTTTCTATCGCTTTTTGCACTTACCGATGGAATCCGTAATAATTCAAGCATTTCATCAAGAAACCGTTGCTGGTTCTTATCCTGGTATTCTTTCCAAACTGTTTGCATATTATTTTGAATAAGTGATAAAATTAAGGAGAGAATGGGAAAGGTGGTGAGGTATTCAGGCAATGAGCTAGTTGGGAATGTTGATTGGTTGTTACGTTGATATGTTGAGGGAACTGGTCTATCAGGAATTCATCTGTTCTCAATATGTAAACTGGTGTGAAACGAAATTCCCCTCTCTTTCAGAGAGGGGAAAAGGCTGAGGTGTTATGATCTTACCTGACTAGTTTCATGAAGCCTGATAGAATTTGTTTCAACGGGTTTATTGATTTCTTTCAACTTACCCTGTTTCTTTTCCTTTGAAATATTCACGATAACAAGGCCGAGAATGACAATTCCCAAACCAGTAACCTGCTGAAGACTGATGGTTTCACCTGCAAATAACCATCCGAGGAAGACGGCAACAACCGGATTTACATAAGCATAAGTTCCAACAAGTGATGCAGGACGAACACTGAGCAGCCACATGTAGGCAAGATATCCTACGAGTGAACCAAATAAAATAAGATAAAGCAATGCTACTACGGACTGCCAGGTAACAGCGTTGATGTCCATTTGTTTTTGTTCTTTCAGGCAAAGTGCCAGGATGAAAAAACAAATACCTGATGCGATCATCTGTATCGCTACTTTCATTGTAGTTGATCCTTCCATTTTCCTGTATTTCGCATACAATGATCCGGCAGTCCAGCAAATAGTTCCGATCAGCAGTATGAAAAGACTAATGATTTTCATCCGGTCATTGAAAATGCCTGCAGCACTCTTACCGGAAAACAACAGTATCACACCAGCAAAGCCAATGCATAAACCAAATATGATTTGTTTATTGGAGAAATGAAATTTCCACTGGCGTTTGTCGAGAAGTACAAACCACAAAGGAACCGTTGCAACAATGATGGCTGCAAGTCCGCTAGGAAGGTATTGTTCTACCCAGGTTACGGCGCCATTGCCAAAGAACAGCATCAGGATTCCGGATAATGAAATCATTGCTATTGATTTTCCATGTGGCAACTGTTCTCCTTTATAAAGTGCCCATCCCATAAGAAGAACACCGGCTATTGTAAAACGTGCGCTGGCCATGAAAAGTGGTGGAATGGATTTGATCGCAAACAGGATACCCAGGTAAGTAGAACCCCAGATAAGATAAATAGCAGCAAATGCTGCAATGACGAGTGTATGTTGATTTCGTTTTTTTAAGTAACTGTTCATACTTTCTGTTTTGGAATGGGCAATTGGTTGTTTTCCTTCAGTGTTTCCAGTACGATGGTCGTTTTCGTAGACAGGATGTTTGATATTTTACTGAAACGATCGCGCATCAGTTTTATGAGCGATTGAGGATCATTTGTTCTTACTTTCAACAGGTAACAATCCTCCCCGGCAATATGATGCAGTTCGAGTACTTCTGGTATTTTCGCCAGTTGCCTGGCTACGGCAGCATTTCCTGGACCCTCACTACTTTTTACAAAAATGAATGCAAGAAGTTTAAGGTCAAGAGCCTCAGGTTTGATCCGGGTAGGATAACCTTCAATAATTCCTTTCTGTTCCAGCTTTTTTACTCTTTCAAGAACTGCAGAGGGCGCCATCCCTATTTTTTTTGCCAGTTCATTATTGGTGAGGCATGAATCCGGCTGTAATAAAGACAGGATCTTAAGGTCTGTATTGTCGAGGTTAATATTCATTGCCGAATTTTATTCTGCTAATCTATAATAATTCAGAATTATATTCGGAACCGGTTTTTGGAAAGAAAGTAGACCGGTTTAGATGAAGCTGCAGGCTGCATGCTGCAAACTTCAAGACTCACTATCTCATGCTTCAAAACTTAAGTTAGTACTCATTTGATGACTGAAGTCTTGAAGCCCCCAGCTGAAGTATCATAGGAATACTCAGTTTGCATTGTCGAGTCTGCGTGAATACCAACAGGTGTTGGACATGTAAACTGATAAATCAGTTCATTGATCAGGTATTTCTTTTCCAATGAAATTTTTTCCTGTACAACCTGGAAGCTATCAAGATTCAGACTTTTAATTTCGCTTACGATGTCTTTAATTTCTTTGAATTCAACATTTAAATTCAAATCCTGCGAAGTTGTAAATAAAAGTTTTCCTATACGAGGTTGTTCTGAATAGTTATCAAAAGCCAAAATGAATGCCTGGGTATTCTGTGGTAATACAATAGATCCATTCTCATCATAAAAGAAATAATATTTGCCATCCTTATTCTTTATTCCTTTTACCAGGATTTTTTTGGATGGAACTACCAGGTAAACTTGTGGATCATTATCACTTTTGCCAAAGACTGAGACCAATAATTTGCCCTCAATAAAATTTGGGTCAGTTTTCAGATAAGCATCAATGTTATACCATCCA
>JBJMLW010000251.1:0-6615 GCA_045805105.1 Flavisolibacter sp.
CATTAACCCTTTCATGGTTCCTACCTTTGCAATGGAGATCATTATGGAAAAGATTCAATGGAAAGTAGATGGTATTCATTGTGCCAATTGTGCATTGACCATCAATAAATTCCTTTCAAAAGAAGGCGCCCGGAACATCAGTGTAAACCCGATTGATGGTGATGTTTCTTTTGAGCTGAATACGAATGCCTCCACTACCGAGATGGCCAAAGGAATGCAATCGCTGGGTTACAAAGTAAATGAAGCGGGCAACCTTGTAGCAAATGAGAAAACAGCTTTTCTGTCAACCAACCTGCAGCGATTCTGGTTTTGCCTTCCTTTTACTGTGCTCCTGATGCTTCACATGATCCCGGGTGTTCATATTCATCTCCTGATGAATCCGTATGTTCAGCTGGCGCTGACACTTCCTGTTTTTATTACCGGCATGCGATACTTCGCGAAATCTGCTTTAAAGAGCATCAGGAACGGCATACCCAATATGAATGTTCTCATCACGATCGGTTCTGCATCTGCATTTATCTACAGCCTTGCAGGTACACTGATGGATCTTGGAAGCACTTACCTGTTTTATGAAACAACATCTACAATCATTACACTGGTTTTTCTTGGTAACTACCTGGAAGATGCATCCATTCAGTCTACTCAGAAAGCACTGAAAGGCCTGGTGAAGTTGCAGAAGGTAATGGCAAATATGATTGCCTTTGATGAAGATCATAAGGAAGTTATTCTCCCCATAGAAAATAACCACCTCAAAACCGGCGATCTTATTCTTGTGAGAACAGGTGAAGAAGTGCCTGCAGATTGTAAAATTCTCTGGGGTGAAGCTGATGTAAATGAAGCACTTCTTACCGGTGAAAGCAGGCCTGTTTATAAAAAGGCGAAAGATCATTTAATTGCAGGAAGCATTCTTGAAAATGGGACAATCAAAGCACAGGTTACTGCAACAGGAAATGATACAGTGCTTTCACGCATCGTACAACTTGTGAAAAAAGCACAGGGTGAAAAACCTCCTGTGCAGCAACTTGCCGACAGGATCAGCGCCGTATTTGTACCTGTTGTACTCGTGCTTGCTCTTGTTACTCTGGCTGGAAACTGGATCATTACATCTGAATTTACACCTTCACTTCTGCGAAGTATTGCAGTATTGGTAATCGCTTGTCCGTGTGCCATGGGGCTGGCAACACCAGCCGCCATTGCTGTTGGTCTCGGGCGTGGTGCTCGTAATGGAATTTTGTTCAGGAATGCAAGGAGCCTGGAATTATTCAGGAATGTAAAACAGGTAGTATTTGATAAAACAGGTACACTCACTACCGGGAAATTTGAAATTTCCAATCATGGCTTTTACGATATTTCTGAAGCAGAATTTAAAAGGATTGCCTATTCGCTCGAAAAATTTTCCAATCATCCACTTGCAAAAAGTATTGCCGCAACATGGAAAGTAAAAAATGAAATCCGATGGAAAAAAATTGAAGAGATCAGGGGTTATGGTATGGTTGCCACAGACTTTGATGGAAATACTTACTCAATAGGTTCATCCAAACTTTCTACTATAGATCCTAAAGTAGGGGATCATAATATTTATGTAACAAAAAATCAAAATGCAGCCGGCTGGATCGATATGAAGGATGAACTGAGGCCGGAGGCAAAACAAGTGATCAAATACCTGAAATCAAAAAATATAAAAACGATTCTTCTCAGTGGCGATGCTTTATCAAGAACACGTGAGCTTGGCAGTGTACTTGGCATTGATGAAGTAATTGCTGATCAAACCCCTGAGCAAAAACTCCAGTTCATAGAAAAACTTTCAATTGTACAACCAACCATTATGGTGGGAGACGGTATTAATGATGCCCCGGCACTGGCAAAGGCAACAATTGGAATCTCCATGAGTGAAGCATCACAGCTTGCGATGCAAAGTGCACAGGTTGTTTTAATGAACAGCGGTTTAAAAAAACTTCCTGATGCGCTCGGGCTTGGAAAACACACCTACCTTACAATCAAGCAGAATCTTTTCTGGGCATTTGCTTATAATATTATTGCCATTCCTATTGCAGCATTTGGTTTACTTGGACATTACGGCCCAACGTATGGTGCATTGATCATGGCCTTGAGTGATGTGGTATTGGCAGTGAACTCGGTAAGGCTTTTTGTAAAAAAAGTGATCTAACCATGGAGACACCGGGTCATTAAGTAATACAGTGGAACTTCTGTGTCCCTATGTCACCGTGGTTCAAAGTTTCAATTAAGAGTTTTCGATCCTTTTCCAATTACTACTCCATTTTGATATATGAAAACTTTGTATTCTCCTTTCTGGAATTCGTCTGCGCTGATTGAAAATGAAAGTTGTTTTTGTTCTCCCTTATAATCAAATAGAACTTTGGATGAATAGATTTTCTTTCCTTCGCGGGTTTCAAAAGTGCCCGATTCCCAGGATGTACTTTGTAAAATGCGCCCATCCGGCTGAATGACCACAATCATCAGTTCAGTATTTGTTGACAGATGAACATTACTTCTTACCGTAAAAGTTCCACTCAATCTTTCTGTTTCTTCTGCACTTCCTGTTTCCTCCACTTTTTCTGTGCTGCCCGACAATGCAGAAATTTTTACATCACTTATGTTTAATAAGGGTGGGACAGCCGGCTTGTCTTGCGGAAGTTTGGAAAAAGTACCGGATGGCGTTCTGCGGGTAGCATCTTCGCCCGTTTTTAATTCATTGCTTAATTGCTGGAGCATGCTGCTTAACCTCTTATTTTCATACTCCACTTTCATTGTTCGTGCTTTCAGTTCATCAATCTTCTGCTGTAAACTGGTAATTTTTAAACGCGCGGTTTCAAGTTTGTCAGGATTACTCCTTTCCTGCAAAAGTGAATTCACTTCATTCCGCAACCGGTAGAATTCTGCAAGCTTGTTATTAATATCAGCGCGGACAGAATCATTTCCGTAAGCAGATAATGTATCCAGTGTACCAATTGATGCTGTGTAAAGATTCTGAAGGGAATCAAATTTTTTCTGGTGTGAGATTGTATCGTTTAACGGGATTCTGATTTCTGCTTTTTTATTGTCGTGGAAATAATAGTAGAACCAGGCACATATAAGCACCAGTGAAACTGACAGAAAAAATACAAGTGAAACAACGAGAAGAAAGGATAATTTTTTATATCTCATAGGGTGATGTCTATTTGCCAACTGTCTGGTCAACATAAGCAGATATCCATCCCACCTGTCCGTTCTTAACCAGGTAGAATTGTTTCTTTTCATAGAGTCCTTCAAACTGTCTCATGATTCTTAAAAGTAGCCCGGTACCTGCCATGAGGGATTTCTGATCGAAGACCTGGTTAACTCGTTTTACTTCACGGCCAATGACATTTTTATCCAGGGTAGGATCGGTAATAGAACGTACAATTGCAGTATCTGAATAAGATGTGTAATTCGTTACCAGGTTCTCGCTGAATCTGACCACATCACTATACGTAACAGGAACAACAGGATTATCAATCAGTTCAGGATAAAGCAGTGTAGCTACAGACCAGGCAATACCACCACTCACCGCCATATTATCACTCATATTATAAGCACCGCTTACATTAACCGCATAAATAATTTCTGAATTGGGCTCGCCTGCGAGCACACGGTACAATTGCTTGTTGAAGTTGGCAATGCTTTTATCATCATCGAGCCTTTTCTCTGTAGCGTTCGCCACACTTTTTGTTCCCCAGTTTACCTGGAATAATTTAAAATCCTTTGTATTCCCATTTGGGAAATAACCACCTTTAGTATTACCACTTCCAATGTCGATAAGGAATGTGGTATAGCGCCTGCTTTCGGGTACAATACCAAGATGCGAAAGCCTGGCTTCCTGGAGCACGTCAATTAATTCAACGTTCCTTGCAGGTTCATTTACACAGATCCTGAATGAATCTATTAATTGTTTCAGCCAACTGTTTTTATCGTCTTTATCAGCCTGCATTTTTACGCCGCTGCTTATAACTGTATATACCTGTGACGAAGGAATCTGATAAGTATTCACTGCAGTTGTATACAAACTACAAAGTCCTGTGAGCGTTGCATGAAATGTAGGATCTGTAAAGCTGATGAAATCTGTATTCACTGATGTTTCCTGCAGAATATTGAAAGTGCCTGTCTTTTGTGAATTCTTCCCTACTTCCAGTATGCTCATCTTAACACCTTTTGATCCAATATCGATCCCCGCATACACAGAGGAATTCTTATACTTCAGTTTGAAGCTGCTTTGTGTGTAACCAGGAATTGAGAACAGGAAAAGAATGTAAAAAAACAGTAGCCTTGTCATCGGTTAGAATTTGTATTTAAAATTACTACATTCATCTCTACCACTCTTGCAAACATATGCTTCGATGTGAAGAAAATGTGGCTTTTTTCTCATCCAAACAAGCGTACAAACCTTTGCTATTGTGAATTCAGAACCCTTATTTTCGATAAGTGAAGAATGGACTGGAACAGATATTAAAAAAAAATTGGGGATATGATACGTTTCGTCCCCTTCAGAAAGAGATCATTGAATCAGTTCTGGAAGGAAAGGATACACTGGCTGTACTTCCTACCGGTGGTGGTAAATCAATTTGTTTCCAGGTTCCTGCACTTGCAAAAGAAGGCATCTGTATTGTAATCTCTCCACTGATTGCATTAATGAAAGACCAGGTAGACAACCTGAAGAACAGGGGAATACCTGCCTTGCTGATCCATTCGGGAATGAAAAGGGCTGATGTGCTGCAGACATTGAAAAATGCAACGAACAGCTATTTCAAATTTCTTTATTTATCTCCTGAAAGGGTTGAAACATCTTTATTCCTTGAATACCTTCCTTCACTTCATGTAAATCTGATAGCCGTTGATGAAGCGCATTGTATTTCGCAATGGGGATACGACTTCAGACCTTCGTTCCTGCGGATTGCTTCACTCAGGGAAGAACTTCCGGATGTGCCTGTACTTGCACTCACCGCATCTGCTACAACACTCGTTCAGAAAGATATCTGTGAAAAACTAGAATTTAAAAACATATCCGTTTTCCGGCAGTCATTTGAAAGAAAGAATCTTTCATACAGTACTTTCCTCAGCCCTTCAAGGCTTACAAAACTCGTACAGATCATCAATAAGGTTCCGGGGACTGCAATCGTTTATTGCAAAAGCAGGAAACGTACTGTTGAAATTAAAAATTTACTGGAGATGCATGGAATATCAGCAGGTCACTACCATGCAGGATTACCACAAGAGGAAAGAAACCAGAAACAAAAAGAATGGATTGAAAATAAAACAAGAGTAATGGTGTGCACCAATGCTTTTGGAATGGGTATCGACAAACCTGATGTGCGCCTTGTTGTTCATGTTGATATTCCCGACTGCCTGGAAAATTATTACCAGGAGGCAGGTCGTGCAGGACGTGACGGGAAGAAATCGTATGCAGTTCTGCTTTATACAGAAAAAGATATAATGGAACTGCAAAATCTGCATACAGTAAGATTTCCATCTCTGCAACAGATCAGGAAGGTATACCATGCATTGGTGAATTTTTTACAGATGCCTTCTTACACAGGAGAAAATCAAAGGTTTGATTTCAATTTTGAAAATTTTATCCGGCACTTTAAACTTAATTCACAGGAAGTTCTTTTTTCCCTGAAAGCTCTCGAACAAGATGGCTGGATTGATTTTAATGATAAAAGTTTTACTCCGTCTGCAGTAGTATTCACGTGCACCCGCACAGAACTGGAGGAATTTGAAAATACCAAACCAGGATATGAATCACTTCTTACACTGATACTCAGAAATTATGAAGGTGTTTTTGATTATCCTGCTTACATATCAGAATTTCAGCTGGCACGGTTGATGAATAAAAATGTTGAAGACATAAAACGGGATCTCCGGGCCATTGCATCATATAGTGTGCTCAGGTATATATCGCAAAATGAATCACCACAGGTTACATTCAGAAAACACCGTGTTCCCTCAAATGAACTTGAATTTAAGTGGAAACCATATGAAAAAAGAAAGCAACTTTTCATAGAAAGAGTTACTGCCATAATCAATTATTCTACAACGAAAGAGTGCAGGAGTGTTTTCATCTCGAAATATTTCGGCGATGTACAGGTAAAGGAATGCGGTGAATGTGATAATTGCCTTCACAAAAAAGCATCTTCTCTCAGTCCTGCAGAATTTGAAAAAATTTCAGGAATGATCACTCAAACCCTTTCAAACAACCAGCTGACCGCAACCCAACTGATAGAAAAGATCAAATCAGTACGTAAGGAGAAAACATGGAAAGTAATTGAATTTCTTCAGGCGGAAGACAGAATCGTTTATGATAAAAGCGGTATCCTTCACCTGAAATGATACAGTTATCAAAAAAGGCTTCCCTTTCTTCTGCGTGAGCTTCCACCCAGGCCAAGTACACCGAGCAAAGACCTCGTTATCATAGTTGCAGCTGTTCTGCCTGCACTTCTTATAATTGGATTATCAAGAATTGACTTTTCTTTTTTTGAACTCCTCCGGTCTTCTTTTTCTTCAAGTTCCATTTCTTTTTTTTCTTCTCCCTTCTTTTGTGCAACAGAAATCTTTTCATTCAGAATTTCATACGCACTTTCC
>JBJMLW010000252.1:0-2872 GCA_045805105.1 Flavisolibacter sp.
CAGTACATCCTGCAGGTGGGCACGGCTGTTACTGTCTTTATACAAAGGCAGTGCAGCACGAATTTCTGAAGCAAGTTGTCTCATCTGCATTTTTGCAATAGAAATTGCATCTGATGTTTTCGGATTGATCGTTGGTACAGCAGGTCCGAAAGAAATCGTTAATCCTCCTGCTGGTTCAGGATTAATAATCCTGTCAAGGGATTCAACAAAAGCTTTCTGCAGGTTTCTTCTGTAAATATCAATCGGCTGGTGTGTTGCCAGTTCACTCCAGATACCTTTTCTAAGGTCTGAAACCATTTCAGTTGCCGTATACGCATTCGATGCATCCTGCGCTTCATAGCGGAAAAGTTTGTTCCAGGTATTCGTACTGATTAAACGGTTAAGGATGCTGCTTTGAATATTTCCAATTGTTGTGAGCTTATTATTTCCCGTATAATCGGAAATATCATTATCAACAATCCATTTCGGTGTTTTGAAAAGTTGTTCCTGTAGGAATGTCATCGCTTCCTTCTGCTTTGACTTATTCACAAATTCAACTACAACACCAGGTTCCTCACTCATTTTTGGTGTTGTATAAATTCCACCAATAGTTTTCGCTACGTGACCCATGTAACGCTGAAACTGGCTTACCAGCTGGCCATACATTTCTGTAAGGCTTGAATAATCCTTGTTGGATTCTTTGGTCCACTCAGGAAGTTTCGCAAGTATGCGTTGTAAATTTTTGATACCATATGCACTTGCTTTGGCAGCATTATCACCAAGGTCTTCATTCTGACCACGGGGATCATCAGGATCTGATTCTGTTCCAAACCACAAGCGTTTGTTTTTTAATTTTTCAATCGTTGTTTTATTCATGAGTGCAACTTCCTGTTCAGGTGTTACTGATGGTGGCGTCCAGCGATAACCCCATTCAATAGCCCATTTATCATAATCACCAATTCTCGGGAACAAACCTTTTTCGGTAATGTTATCTTCTGGTTGTGCTACATAATTAAAGCGCGCATAATCCATTATTGATGGTGTATGTCCATTTGCTTCCACCCATGCCTTGTTTCTTAAGTTTTCAACAGGAACAGTAGAGGAGGAGCCCCAGTTATGACGAAGACCGAGTGTATGTCCAACTTCGTGAGAAGAAACAAAACGGATCAGTTGTCCCATAAGTGAATCTGAAAAACGCATGGTACGTGCCTGCGGATCAACCGCAGCAGTCTGAATAAAATACCAGTCACGAACAAGGTTCATCACATTGTGATACCAGTTGATGTGGCTTTCCATGATTTCACCACTGCGCGGATCATGAACGTGAGGACCGCTGGCATTGGCAACATCTGATGGTTTGTAAACGATGGCAGAATAACCAGCACCTTCGAGACTCCATGCAGGGTCATTGGTAGGCGCCATTTTCGCAACAATAGCATTTTTCCATCCCGCCTGCTCAAAAGCAACATTCCAGTCATTCACACCCTGGATCAGGTAAGGAACCCATTTTTTTGGTGTAGCAGGATCGATATAATAAACAATTTGTTTTTGTGGTTCAACCAATTCACCACGCAGGTATTTGTCTACATCTTCTGGTTTTGGTTCAAGTCTCCAGCGTGTAATCATGCGAACATTTTCAATACCCTGTGGATTAATATCGAAATCGGTATAACCTGTTGCGAAATAACCAATACGTGGATCGTATAAACGTGGCTTCATCGGAACTTTTGGAAGGAGAACCATGGAGCTGTTCAATTCAAATGTTGTTGGTGTTCCTGTAGTAGCTCCAAAAGCCTGTTGTGCGGGTTGACCAGGCTGCGCTACCGGTGTGCGCATGTAAGTCTTTACTGTCTGGATTTCCACATCATTCGGAAATGCTTTCACATCAATGATGTAAGATGTTTCCCTCTGGTATTGTCCAAGACCAAGCGCTCTTTTTACGCGTGAATCAAAAAACAGGATGTCATTATCGCCCATCACATAATCCGTGATTTCGATTACTGAGCTTTTTACATTCGTGAGGGAATCGGTATGAAATGCGCTGATATTAAAAGCAGCATTGATCGGTTGAAGGTTGGAATTTCGAACTGATTGGTACATCCCCGAAGAATCCCTACCGACTTCCTGGTAAGAAATACTTCTGAGAAAAATTCTGTTGTTCGGACCTTTTTCAAACGTTACAACGTTTTCAGAGATCTGGTCACCAGCATAACCGAGGAAACCGGCACGCGCACCTGCAGGTGCTTTTGAAATCCTGTTCACTACCAGAATCTCCCTGTTGAGGATAGAATCAGGAATTTCAAAATAATATTTGTCATCTACACGATGGGCGATCAGTAAACCTTTGGTTGATTTCGCCTTTGATGTAATGACTTCTGAATAAGGACGTGGAGCTGTACTGCCCGCGTTCCTGTTCCCGCCCGGAAATTGTCCGTTAGGCGTAGATGCAGGATTTTGTTGGGGGTTACCCTGGGCAAATGCAGCAGATGAAAATAAAATTGTTGATGCGATAGCAACAGCAACGCGACGATTCATGTGCATAATTTTTAATTAGGATTGTATGTAAGAAGTAAAAAGTGCGGGAAATTACTAAAGAAGTAGGTATGCGCTCTATCTAATTCTGAAAGCATTAACTTTTATTAACCTATGGCTGCTTTAGCGGATGAGCGGATGATGAAAACAAGCTGTAAACTTTGATCTGGATTAAGAAAGAAGGCGGACTCACCCGCAGGGGAGCCAAGTTTTTCTTTGTACTTGTTGCCGTACTTCGCCTCAGGGAAGGTGTGAAATAAGTAGATGAGAAGCGTACTTATATAAATTTCCAGGAGTTGCAATCATCTGCCTGAAGAAACCAGTTTATATTAACTCTCTTTCTCTTCGCACATAATAAAAA
>JBJMLW010000253.1:0-4000 GCA_045805105.1 Flavisolibacter sp.
ATTTCCACATCATCCACGGACTGAAACTTGTCGAACCTCAATACATGCCTTAAATGTTCTGCTCCTTCGCTATTTAAAATAGTAACAACCTGGTGCACTTTAAATGTAAACTGTGACGATGAGGATACGTCAAGCAGCGCTTCATCCAGCCTGTATACCGCGTTGGCATTATTTAATAGTGAAGCTGGTATCGATCCAGCTTTGTACAGGTCTGTGTTCTGCGCTGAAACAACCGCGACAAAAACAGAAAGAGAAACAGTAAGAGAAAGAGAGCGAAGTTTCATAAGATTTATTTGTTTTTGAGCACCACAGGCTCATTCAGCATGTCTGTCATCTTTTTAAAGAAATCCTTAATACCATCATAGTTTTCAGACGAAAATTCCGAAGCATTAAATTCAATACGCAGATTCACTCTTATTTCATTTCCATTTTGACGGATCTCGCGCAGGAACACTAATGAGTTATCCGGTGTGATCATCTTACTGTCTTTAGGTAGCGATTCTACGAGCATGTTTTCAGAAAGGGTGAAACTTTCAGACACAATACAAGCGTACCTGGCGCCAAAATCAATATTGGTAAAACGATAGTTTGAAATAAATGGATTCTTTTCAAAACCAGTAAAGAGATTAAAATTCAACAAATAATAATTTCCTGATTTGCTGAGTGCCTCGTTTAAGAAAAAGTGATGATTTAAAGCAAGTGAATCTGCATCGAGATTATTAACCATAAAAGAATCCACGCTGACAGCTGGCACTGCTTTTAAAAAATCCTGTATATAACCGTCTTTACTTCTTTTATATTTTTCCGGCTTTCCAAATCTGGCATAGTCATAATAATCAATCGATGCCTCACCTTTCATCTGGGCAGATTTATCAATGCTGCTTTTGATATTAATAATGGCCATTCGCTTCTTTCCGCCATCGGAGATCATCACAAATTCACCGGCTTTCTTATCTATAACGTAGCCAATCGTATTCAAAAGTTCCAAAGGTGTAGCACCTGCAGGTGTATAAGGATCAGTAGCATCCAATGTGTATTTATTTCCGTCTGCTTCTACATAGGCTACGACCTTGTTGAACTGATCTCTCACTGGGTAAGTTGTATCCACTTTGCCATGAGAACGTTCGCTGACAAGCATTGGGTAAGCAGTTAGTCCGGCAGAACGTGCCAGGTTCACCATCAGCAGATTCAGATCTCCGCTACTTCCTTTCTTGGTTTCAACAAGATTTTTAAGCCCAACGTATGCATATTTTGATTCAATATTATTCCAGACATAATTTCTGCAGACATAGTCGTGAATAATCATCATCTTTTCAAAACCAGATTTTGCAGTCAATAAAGGCAGTGCTATTTCTGACGTAGCATCATTTTTTTTACTCAGTTGCTTGCCAAAGTCATTATCCTCTAATAATTCTTTTGTCATATCCTTCCATGTGGTGGTGTATTTAATTACCGATCCTGTATTGGTGCGAACAGCTGAAAGTTGAAAATCTACCCTTTGCATATAATCGCGGTAGGAGGTACTGTATGATTCGTCCCTGAGACCCGGCAGGTTATTCATCTCAAATGATACCCATCCTGCACTTTCATCGGTTTTTACATTGCAAGGCCATGAGTGATTTTTGCGAACGAAATATCTGAATTCAGCATTAGGCACAACATAAAGCTGGTATGAACTTGAAACCACTGGAATATCCGATTGAAAGTACCAGTCCTGCAAACCACCATAATGTTCCATAGTACTTTCATATTCATATTCAATAATGCTACCGACTTTCACATTCGGCATAGCGAACGTGATATCAGAATACAACTCATTTATTTTTTTTGTGTAGATGGACCTTTGCTCAAGCTTATTCCATACCGGTCCGTTTTCTCCCGGAGTAGCGATGGTTGCATGTACTCTTGTAATTAGTTCGAATCCGTCTTTACTATAAAACCGGATCGTGATATTTCCGCGATCTATACCTTTTTCTTTCAGGATCTTGAAGCGGACCTTTCTTGTTGTTACAAGATTATAGTTGTCGTTATAATTTGAAACAGCTCTGTCAGACAATATCACTGCTTCGGCTGATTTATCAAAGCTGCATTCTTTCATGGCAAATTCTTCGGCCGTGAAGCCAGGATGATCATCAGATTGAGCCTTTGTAAAAACGGGAATCATCAGGAAGAGCAGCAGGGAGAAAACAGGATATATAATTTTCATAACAGTGTTTTGTGGCGGTCAATTATAAAAAAAACTATTCAATTATCAAATGATTCTCAGAAAATTAAAAAGCCTTACCGGCAATACCAGTAAGGCTTTTTAAAAAAATTTATCCGGCTAAGTATAAACCCGCACGAATAGCATTAAAATTGTTCAAGACCAGAGAAGAAGAAGCTTCCCTCGATCGCCGCGTTCTCATCGCTGTCACTTCCATGAACGGCATTCTCTCCAACCGACGCCGCAAACAGTTTACGGATCGTGCCTTCATCGGCTTTTGCTGGATCTGTTGCCCCGATCAGTTTCCTGAATTCTGCCACCGCATTTTCCTTTTCAAGGATGGCAGCTATGATAATGCCACTGCTCATGAACTCCACAAGTTCGCCGTAAAAAGGTCTTTCCTTATGAACCTCATAAAATGCGCCTGCTTTATCTTTTGATAAATGTGTTTGCTTTAAAGCCACTATTCTAAATCCTGCTTTGATGATCTTGTCGAGGATAGCACCGGCATGACCCTTCTTCATTGCATCCGGTTTGATCATGGTAAATGTTCTGTTGCTCATTATTTGTTTCAATTTTCGGCGCAAAAATAAGGGTTTTGAGTTTGGAGAGAAGGAACGCAGATTTTTATGATGATTACGATTCATGCAGTTTTCAAAATCATAATCAACCATAATCATCATAATAATCCGCGTTCTTCCTATTGCTTGTTTCCCGGAATGTGCAAATGCCGACTAAGGTAAAGTGCATTTAAAATCTTACATTGTCTTCACTGGTCATAAAAATAACACCGCGGCTGAATCCCGTAGTTTTTCAGCATTCCGCCTTCCCCCTGAATTCCTGCACCACCGACTCGAAACTATAACACGCAGCATTATTTATTAACTAAAACAAACAGTTTATGAACTCAAAACCCCGCCTGGCTTTGTATTTAACTGCAGTCATTGCATTAGCATCCTGTACAAGAGATGAGATACTAACCAATCTTGATGCCTCTAAGGATTGTGAAGTGCGCTATGCAGCTGAAAAAAGGATGAAGAAAATTACTTCAACCACTACTGCAACAGGTAGTGTGCGCACATGGGAATTCAGCTATTTGAAAAATGCGATCAAAGAGATCGCCACTACAAGCGATGGATCAAACGCCGGCAGTTATGTAATACAGTATGCTTCTGGTATCTGTATTCCTTCAGGCTATAATTTCCAGTTCAGTTCCGCGGAGATCACTTACGATCTGAACGGCATTTTTACGATCGACAAAACGCAGATCAAAAGAAGGACGATGACACCCAACTATCGTAATCCTTTTACATCTGATTCTTCCAATTCAAACGTATATGCTTATGATGTAAGCGGCAAAATCAATTCTGATGTTCCTGGCTTTTCCGATGCACCTCTTTATGACAATGTGATCAATGTCACCTATTCGCCTGCAAACAATGTAAATACCATTCATCGGATCGGCGGATCACAGGAAGTGATCACGACAAATACAATGGACACAAAAAAGAATCCGTTTAAACAACAGGATAAACTTTTGTATTTGATGAAGCTTCTTCCACTCAGCACATTTAATCGTACGGAAGAATCCGTATTTCATTATTTTTCTCTGAATAACAACAATCCGCTACGCTTCCAGTATATCAACCCATCTATTCAACAGTTTGAATACACGTTGGAATATACTTACACGCCAGACAGCTATCCGCTTACCATCAATATCTATCGTGCTGCTTACACGGGTTCGCCTACAGTACCAGACACAAGAGTGCTCGTGGAGACGGTAGCGATTGAATA
>JBJMLW010000254.1:0-2071 GCA_045805105.1 Flavisolibacter sp.
CAGATTATTGTAGCACACAATTTTGGAAATGTTATCAAACATACCATCCAGACGGATGCGGTTCCATCGCTTGCAAACCGGATCAAGCATATCCTCGGTATCCGGAATCCCAACTGCGTAGCTTATGACATTTTATTCGGATGCCCCGGCTGGGTGCAGGGGATGATCCAGGCAGATGCATTTTTTAAAGCAGGTGTAGCCAAAAAAGCACTTGTTATTGGAACAGAAACACTTTCCCGGGTATTGGATATGTATGACAGGGACAGTATGATTTTCAGTGATGGCGCAGGTGCCTGTGTTGTTGAATATAAAGAACAGGAAAACAGCGGTATCCTTTCTTCTTCATCTCTTAGTCACAGTAACGATGAAGCCTATTACATTTACCTGGGCCAGTCAAACTTTCCAGGTAGCGACCCGCGCATTCGTTACATAAAAATGAAGGGAAGAAAAGTATATGAGTATGCGATGAAATTTGTTGCAGAAGCAATGAAGACCTGTCTCGATAAAGCAGGCATTGGTATTACAGAATTAAAAAAGGTATTTATTCACCAGGCAAATGAAAAAATGGATGATGGTATTATCAAAGTACTTTACAAATTATATGGTATGCGTGAAGCTCCTCAGAATATCATGCCCATGAGTATTCACTGGCTGGGGAATAGTTCTGTTGCAACAGTGCCAACATTGTATGATCTGGTAAGAAAAGGACAGGTTGATGGACATGAAGTAAAAAAAGGTGATGTCATTCTATTTGCATCTGTCGGCGCCGGCATGAATATCAATGCCATCTGTTACAGGGTTTAATCGATAACCATCATTATTAAGTTGCCTTCACAACTAAATTATATTTTTATTTACGCCATTTATTATCATCAGGTATAAGGAGATGGATCGAGGTTCATGAAAACAATTTTAGGCTACGTTCTGGATTACTGGCGATCGGTTGACAAACGGATCCTTTTCATCACTTCATTTTTTCTTGGCATCGGAATATTTATAAATTATTATAACAACATCAATCATAAGGTAGGCCGCCTTGGAAACTGGCAACAATATCTATTCTGGTACCTGGTTTTTCTAACAGCTTTTTCATTCCCTTATTTTCTTTATGCCATTTTCAGGAAGCACCCGGTTTTCCGGCGGAATGATTTTTTATTCCTGTTGTTTCTTGCACCACTTCTCTTTTCATGGAAAATGGTTTATGACATTGACTTAAAGTGGAGTGATTCAACTGTAAATAATAGTTTTCTGAATGCAGTTATTTACTGGCCATTCAAGCTTGCTGTTATCTCCATAGCATTGTTGATTATATGGAAACTGGGTCGTGAAAAACAACCATTCTATGGAATCAGTACAAAGAATTTTTCTGCAACACCTTATCTTCTCATGTTGCTGATCATGATTCCATTAATTGCTGCCGCTTCAACACAACACGACTTTCTGGCAATGTATCCGAAACTGAAAAATCTTTCTTACCTGAAATCGATGCCAAACAACGGTTTATTTAAAATTCTATTTGAATTATCGTATGGCAGTGATTTTATAACTATTGAACTTTTTTTCCGGGGGTTTCTTGTACTGGCATTCTGTAAATGGTTTGGGAAAGATGCCATTCTTCCCATGGCCGTTTTTTATTGCACCATACATTTCGGCAAGCCGGTGGGTGAATGCATCAGTTCATTTTTTGGCGGACTGATACTTGGTGTTGTGGTTTATCATACCCGAACGATTTTGGGGGGATTGATTGTTCATTTAGGAATTGCATGGATGATGGAGCTTGGAGGATATTTAGGGAATATATTATGGGGTTGAACCACAGAGACACGAGCTTACAGAAATTCACAGGGTATCTCTTTATGCTTCTGTACCTCCGTGGTTCAAATCCTCTATCTTCGGCACAATGAAAGTTGCAGGAAAACAATACAGAACGATCTGGCTCAATGAAAAAAATCCTGAAGTCATTAATGTAATTGACCAGCGATTTCTTCCGCATAAATTTATTATTGAAGAATTGCATTCTGTCGGCGATGTATTTCACTCTATCCGTGAAATGCAGGTACGTGGCGCTGGC
>JBJMLW010000255.1:0-4853 GCA_045805105.1 Flavisolibacter sp.
AAATAATAATCCAGGATCACTCCATCCGGCGGATTTTCTCCGGCAGGTTCTTCCTGTGGTATTGGTGTATCCGTATTCATGTTCCAGCGTACCCGGTAATAGTCGGGTGAAGAAATGATCATGGGTATTGTTGAAACCTGGCGGGCTCCGTAAGATTTCTGCGCCTGCGGCAACATTCTTAACATTGAGATATCATCGAGTATCCAGAAACTTCTTCCATGTGTTCCAATCACTAAATCATTATCTTTTACTACCAGATCACGAATAGAAGTTGCAGGCATATTTAAACGCAGCGGCTGCCAGTTTTCTCCATCATCAAATGATACATACACGGCTCTTTCACTTCCCGCAAACAACAAACCTTTCAGAACCGGGTCTTCCCGTACCACATTTATCGGATCATCAGGAAGTCCTTTTACAATTTCCTTCCACGTTTTACCACCATCTTTTGTTTTGTAAATATGCGGCTTCATATCGTCGAGCCGGATCCTGTTAACAGCTGCATAAGCTGTATTATTATCAAAGTGGCCGGCTTCCATGATAGATACCTTGCTCCACGATGTGATGGCTGCTGGTGTTACATTGCTCCACGATTTACCTCCGTTACGTGTTAGTTGAATCAATCCGTCATCTGTTCCGCACCAGATGGTATTGACATCTTTGAAGGAAGGTGCAATGGTATAGATGACACCCCTTCGCGGCATGGTTTTCATATCGGCTGAAGTATAAATACCAACGCTTGCAGGAATATCCCAGCTTTCCCTGCTCAGGTCAGGACTGATCACCTGCCAGGAATTTCCTTCGTTAGTTGTTTTGAATAAAACGTTCCCTGCATAATAAAGTGTTTTCTTATCTACCGGTGAAAACAGAATCGGCGCTGTTCTGATGAACCTGTATTTCCCCCCTCTTCCAATTTCAGGTGAAATATTGGTTGTCTGTCCCGTACGTTTATCGAAGCGAGAAATCTTTCCACCGTAAATAATATTATGATCAAGCGGGTCTGCTGCAACATATCCATATTCTTCTGCGCCTACAGGATGCCATTCGCGCAATGTTATCTGCCCGTCATTACCCCTAGATGCAATTCCAACCGAACCACTTTCCTGCTGCCCGCTGTAAACATTATAAGGAAAAGCATTGTCTGTACTAACATGATAAAATTGCGCAGTTGGCTGGTTGTACCATGATGAAAAAGTTTTTCCGCCATTCACCGTAATAATGGCACCCTGGTCGCCTGCAATGAGCATGATGTCGGGGTTGTCGGGATTGATCCATATCCTGTGGTAATCATCTCCACCAGGTGCTCCCCTGAAAGCTGACCATGACTTTCCTCCATCAGTAGACTTCCATGTTACCACATTTGCACTGTAAACAATGTCGGCATTTTTAGGATCTACATTCAATTCTGCAAAATCACTTCCCCTGCCCCACAACCGGTTGTCGGTTTGAATTCTTGTCCAGTGTTCACCTGCATCATCACTCCTGAAAATACCTCCCTGCTGACCTGCATCAACAGAGGCATACATTCGTGAGGGATCAGAAGCTGCAATGCAGATCCCGATTCTTCCGAGACCCTGTTGAGTGGTAGGGAGTCCATTTGTTAACTGTCGCCATGTTGTTCCTCCATCTGTTGATTTGAATAAACCACTATTCGGTCCATTCCACGCACCATTTTCCCATGGGCCCTGGCGGCCTGCCCATAAATCTGCATAAATGATATTCGAATTTTTTGGATCGATTACAACCTGGATGGCACCCGTATTTTCATCTTTGTATAAAACTCTTTGCCATGTTTTCCCTCCATCGAGTGTTCTGTAAACTCCGCGTTCTGTATTCGGACCATAGGGATGCCCGAGCGCTGCAACAAAAAGCCTGTTTTCATTCTGCGGGTCAATAGCCATTCCGCCGATCTGTTGCGCATCACGAAGACCCATATTCGTCCAGGTTTTACCTCCGTCTGCAGACCTGTAAATTCCATCGCCAACAGAAAGGTCTGGTCTTTGTAAACCTTCACCGCATCCGGCGTAGATTACGTCCGGGTTGGAAGGGGAGACAGCTATGTCACCAATGGAGCCGGTTGGTTGATTGTCGAATATTGGCATCCATGTTCTTCCATAATCATTCGTTTTCCATACACCACCGTTGTTTACGCCAATATAAAATACATTGGGTTGCTTCGGTACGCCCACTGCGCCTACGGTTCTTCCACCCCGATGCGGACCAATCATCCGCCATTTAAGCATACTGTAAAGAGAAGTGTCGATGGATTGTGCGTAAATGCAAGTAAAAACAGGAATTGATGCAAAAACAAAAAAGATCCGAAGTTGAAATCGTCTCATGGCAAACTTTTGATAGTTCCTAAATTACTTAAAGGATGTGAAACAAGGGTAAGCAACCGGCAGATTACGGGATACGTATTTAAAAGAACCTGGAATTCATCGAAAATCAGCTGGTATATTGGAAAAATATTCGACTTACTGTGGATCTGGCAACGCTTATATTTCTATGAGCAGTGAATGCTCATCTCTTCATGTGGCAAAGGTCGTGTCTTCACTTGCCAATGCTCGTGTCTTCACGAGCAGTACAAATCGCGTTTATGGAACAAGGGTGAGTGTTATATCATATTATTTTACGTTAACTGAACAAAGCATTTCATGAATGATCCCCGGTTAAACTTATTTGTAGATGCGCATTGTTTTGACGAGGAATATCAGGGTTCAGCAACTTTTATCAGGCAGGTTTATACCATTTTTCAATCGTATCAAAACATCCATATCCACCTGGGAGCATACGACATAGAGAATCTGAAAAAAGAATTTCCTGGAGACAACTTTACTTTCATCAAGTACAAAAGCCGGTCTACATTCATCAGATTGTTTTATGACATCCCCCGCATCATCAGGAAATACCGGATCGATTACGCGCACTACCAGTACATCATGCCTTTTTTCGGCAACTGCAGATCAATTGTTACCATGCATGACGTATTGTTTATGGAGTGGCCGGATGATTTTCCTTTCTTTTACAGGATATCAAGAAAATATCTTTTCCGTCGTGCTGCAAGGAAAGCTGATATTGTAACAACGGTTTCCGGTTATTCGAAATATTCTATTATTAAAAACTTCAGGTTAGATGAAGAAAAAATTGTTGTCATCCCTAATGGAGTAAGTCGTGTTTTTTTTGAATGGTTTGATAAGAATGTATCGAAACAAATGATCTTCCATAAATATGGTGTCCGGGATTTCCTTCTTTATGTGAGCAGGATCGAGCCAAGAAAAAATCACACTTCACTGATCCGTTCATTTCTTTCCCTGAAATTATTTGAAAAGGGGTATCATCTTTTTCTTGTTGGTCATGGTAGCCTTCCTGTTCCTGGATTGAATGATGCTATGAAAAAAATTTCAGCTGAAGAAAAAAAGTATATTCATTTCATCAGTAATGTCAGCGAAGAAGAACTTCTTCAGCTGTACCGTGCTGCCGATCTCTTTATTTATCCGTCCAAAGCTGAAGGTTTTGGCATTCCTCCTTTGGAAGCCGCAGCAGTTGGAATCCCAGTGATCTGCAGCAATACCACCGGGATGAGTGCGTACACTTTTTTTGGAGACAATCACATTGATCCGGTTAATGAAGAATTGATGAAAGAGCGGATTGCTGCTGAACTTGAAAATAATGAAAATGAAAGAACGGATATCATCCGGCAAAGGATCAGAAAAGACTATTCGTGGTCATCACCTGCCAGGCAACTTTACGAATCCATTATGTTTCATTCCGGAAATGATTTTCCCACAGTTATCAATCATTTACAGAAACAAAAAGCCATAGCAATAATATAAAATGAAAATTGGTATCATAGGAACCAGGGGAATACCGAATAATTACGGAGGTTTCGAACAGGTAACAGAGCATTTATCTGCTGGCTTGCTTGCAAAGGGACATGAAGTTTCTGTTTATAATTCTCACAACCACCCATACCAGGAGAACCATTGGAATGGTGTAGAGATCATTCATTGCTTCGATGCTGAATACATGATCGGCACGGCAGGCCAGTTTATTTACGACCTTAACTGCATAGTGGATGCACGCAAAAGAAATTTTGACGTGCTTCTTTTTATGGGATATACCAGCAGTTCCATATGGCACCGTTTCTTTCCACGCAATACAGTTATTGTATCGAATATGGATGGACTAGAATGGCGCCGTTCGAAATACAGCAGGCCTGTAAAGAGATTTTTAAAATATGCAGAGAAGCTCGCTGTTCTCCAGAGTGATTTCATGATCGTTGACTCATCGGAGATACAGGACTATTACAAAAACAAATACAACTGCCTCCCGGAATATATTCCTTATGGTGCTAGCCTCTGCAGGGAAGAAAAGAAAGCGATTTTCACACAATACAATATTGAACCTGAAAAATACTTTTTGTTGATGGCGCGCATGGAACCCGAAAATAACATTGAAATGATCCTCGATGGATTCCAAAAGAGTTCCTCCATTCATTCATTCCTCGTGATCGGAAATACTGAAAACACTTATGGCCGTTACATCGCAAAAAAATTTTCACGCGATCCAAGGATAATTTTCCTCGGCTCCCTGTTCGACCAGGATGCTGTGCATACATTGCGCAAATATTCGCGCCTCTACTTTCATGGACACAGCGTTGGTGGCACCAACCCATCGCTCCTTGAAGCAATGGCGAGTCGGGTGATGATTGCTGACAATAATAATCTGTTTAACCGTGATATATTAAAAGATGATGCGTATTATTTTTCGGATGTAAATGATGTTACCATATTGATTGAACAATCAGTTTCATTGCACGATGAGTCATGTATTCAAAATAATTACCAGAAAAT
>JBJMLW010000256.1:0-5230 GCA_045805105.1 Flavisolibacter sp.
TCAGAAATACACTGGTTACATTTCTCCTGCCATCTTTGCGGTGTTCTTGCTTGGTTTTTTCTGGAAAAAAACTACGGCCAAAGCTGCTGTTGCAGGAATTATTGGTGGCGTTGTGCTCATGATTCTGTTCGATCGTTTTCTCCCTGGATGGTTTCATGATACACCATTGTATACAGCCTATATGAATTCGCAGGGTGTATATGAAATTCCATTCATGATCAGTATGGGTTGGGTTTTCTTCTTTACACTCGTGCTTATGGTAATTATCAGTCTCGCTGACCGCCGCGGAAGAGAAACCATCAATGCTCTGGAAGTGGATCCGCGAATGTTCAGGGTTTCTCCTGGAATCCTGACAATGATTGTTATCATACTGGCAGTATTGTTGGCATTGTATATCAAATTTTGGTAATCCCTGCCAACAAAGCGTACTTAACGAAGGAGCAGAGAGTAAATATGGTGTGTCCTAACTTCGTCTCACTTCGTGCCTTGGTGTCTTTGTGGCCATCTCTAATGAAAAATGGATTGATCATATTATGTTTCATCGCTCAAACAGTTGCAGCGCAAAAGAATGATCTTGCTGTTATCGCCTATTACTCCGGCAGCAATACATCAGAAGTTGAGAAATTTCCGATCAAAGATTTAACGCATATCATTTTCAGCTTTTGTTACCTCCGCGGTAACCAGTTAATTGTTGCCAATAAAACAGATGCAAGCATGATACGCAAACTGGTTTCGCTGAAGAAGAAGCATCCCAGGTTAAAGATCATGTTGTCACTGGGCGGGTGGGGTGGATGTAAAACATGCTCTGATGTTTTTTCAACAGATGAAAACCGCCTGGCTTTTGCAGAATCAGTAAAACAACTGTGCGACAAATACGGAACAGACGGTATTGATATCGATTGGGAATACCCGGCCATTGAAGGTTTTCCCGGGCATCCATACAAACCTGAAGACCGCGATCATTTCACGGCACTACTCATGGATTTACGGAAATCATTAGGCAATGAACGGATCATCAGTTTTGCTGCCGGCGGATTTGATAAGTATATTGAACAGTCAGTTGACTGGGAAAAGGCCATGCAGTATGCCGACTTTGTCAATGTAATGACGTATGATCTTGTCAATGGATATTCCACAAAAACCGGTCATCATACACCACTTTATTCTAACAGCCAGCAGACATTATCGATTGATAATGCTGTAAACAACCTCGTTTCAAGAAATGTTCCGCGTAATAAAATTATTATTGGCGCCGCCATGTATGCGCGTGTGTGGAAGGACGTACATGATACTGCAAATGGATTGTACCAGAGTGGAATTTTTTTAGAAAATGTTTCCTTTAAAAATTTCAGTTCAAAATTTTCTGCTAATGATGGTTTTCGATACTACTGGGATACCACGGCAAAGGCGCCCTGGATGTATAGTGCGGAAAAAAAACAATTCGCCACGTTTGATGATACAACGTCAATGCGGTTAAAGACACGTTATGTGATTGATAATGGTTTGGGAGGAATCATGTTCTGGCAATTAACACTGGATAAATACAAGGGTGGATTGCTCGACGCGATAAAAAAGGAAAACACGTTACACACGGATGCACGGTGACAAAAATTCTTGTCTGCCCCTTCTTGGTTTTTCATCCCTGTACTTGTCCAATTAATCCGGTAACAGATTTTAGGGATTGTAAGAGATTCAGGGGAGTTTATTTTTTTCGATGTTCATGTGGAACCGGTCATTTTTTGGAACGCAATCCTGCGTTGCGGGACGCAAAGGTTTCGCAATGGACGCAAAAGATGAATACAATTAATTGCGTCCCTGGCGTATCCCTTGCGTCCCGATGAAATCGGGATGGCGTTAGTTCATTCATTTTATGTATAAAAGCCTGATCTGGTTTGTCCATGAATTGCCTAACACTTACAGGGATGACAACCAGGATCACTCACGATTGACGATTAACGATTCACGTTTGACGTTTCACGTCTCACGTTTCACGTTTCACGTTCCTCCATTGTTCATTCCCATGTTTTCTCAGAAACAATTCTATAATCTTTATCAATCACATAGGAAATCTTCGTATGAAAAGTATCTCTTTTACTGTTTGCGTCTTTTTGTAATACCTCTGTTGTCTGCACATTTATCGAGCACATGTCTCCTTTCAAAACAACTTTCAATGTAGAAAAATCAGGTGAACATGAATAATAAACCGGTGTAATAAATAGGTCTTTGAGTATGGTAGAAAGTGAATCAGTTGTAATTGATTTTGAATCATAGTATTCATTTACCGGTTCTGCATAATGACTAACCATATCATTAAGATTTCTCCGGTTATACGCAGCATACAAACCATTCAGAAAATCCTTCACTGCATCTACAGAAAATGCAGGCGTTGTTGTTACAGCAGGTGGTATGGAAAACTGGTTTGCAGAGTTGTTTTCTTTTCTTCCTGAGAACTGTGAGTATACCAGGTATCCGGCAATTGATAGTATAACAACTACGGACAACATTACCAGCAGGCGCGTATTAACTTTTCTATCAGTGTCTCGTTCCGGCATTTCGGGCTTCGTCTGCATTTTTGAACGCAGGTATTTTTGCTTTGCCTTCGGCTGAACATGTACGTTGAAGGACCTTTTTACATTGCCGATGCTCAATTCGTACTGCATGGTATTGTTCACAACAAATTCACGTGAACCAGTTTTTTCAGAAACATCCCCGATGGGATCAATGTGTATTTTTCCATTGCCCTTTACTTTCCATCGAATGGAAACTATTCCTCCCTCCATCACAGAATAATGATCCGCGGAGAAATCAACGATCTCAGGTTCTTCATTTGGCGATGAATACCGTTCCTCTTTTTTCTTTTTTAATAAATCAATCTCATATGTCTGTACCTGTTCATTTATCTGAAGTGGTGTTCTTTCCCACGCATCCAAAACTTCTACATGTCCAAAGTCTTCCTTTGCCAATGACAACCTTAGTGGTGTTATACCTTTTTTTGTACCGTTCACCAGCACATCACGACCGGATGGAATGGTTTTGATCTCGACCTGGAAAAGTTTCTGAGGGATTTGCATTCCGCCTTTACGCTCTTCCTGCATGGGGCGTACAGGACTTCTGTAAATTTCGGGGTGCGTTACAACATTAAGTGATGAACCCGCGCAGAAAGTTTCCAGCTGTTGAACGTAATATCGCAGTGCGTCATTTTTATAACTGAAGAGGTGCTGAAACAGTCTTGACTTTTCAGGATTTAAAAGGTCGCGGAAAGTAAACAACATGTTTTCATCTGTTCTGAATCCAAATCTTTCCGGTTGTGTCCATAATAACGGATCCTGTTTCAATGCTTCAAGCCCAGTAATCAAAATCCATATTGAAAATCTGTCAATTGATTCAGAATAATCGGATGCAAGTCGTGCAGGATGTTGAAACCCTGGTGTGCCTGACACTGTACTGTTTTGTCCGCCAAAAGTTGGTATGAACATCGTGTCATAGTCAACCAGTCTGATGGTAAAATCAGTTGGATCACCTTTCACGAGAATGTGACTGAAATTAAGATCTCCATGGCCAATGCCATTCTGTTCCAGGCTATTTGAAAGTGTGATAAGGTCCTGCTGAAGTCTCGATAGCCTTGCAGGATCTGAAATGATCCTATCGATAAACATGTTCAGTAGCTGCCCTTCGATCCACTCCATCTTCACTGCTGGATACTGTTCGCCATGAAAGCGAATTTCCTTTCCCATGTAATTACAATCTGTCTTCCATGGAAGTTTACGTGCAGAGAGGTAGGAGCAAACCTGGTCATACCGGTTGAGTGTTTCAGGATCTGTATTCAGGAAACAGCGGATGGCAAATTGCTGCATGTTCTTTTCAGCTTTGAAAATGAGGCAGCTTTTACCGATGATATAGGGTGGAATATTTCCGGGTGATGTCCGATGGAAGTTATAATCGCTCAATCCATACCATGTGCCTGGTACTTTTTCTTCAATTAAATTAACATACTGATCAGCTGTTGGAAAGAGCATAGCAGGTAATAGATACCTTACGGTTTTGTCCGCTGGTATAATTTTTTAGGCAATTTACGACCAAGGTAATCTTCCCTGGCCCTTGCCTGTACAGGATTTCAGGCAATTTATGATAATTTACGTAATTTCATTTGATACGAAACCTTTGAATACAAACACTTATGAAAGTTAGCCTGCTGATTTTCTTTTTGTGTTTCACCCTTTTTTTTGGTTGTAAGAAATTGGTTGATACACCTGAGGAGGCCTGCTTTATACCCTATGTTGATTTTGTAGCCCATCATGTAAACCCGGGCACACTCGACGTTACATTCACAACTATTACTTCCTATAACGGAACGATTACAAGTTACTTATGGGATTTTGGGGATGGTACAACATATAGCGGTAAAACACCTCCACCTCATCAATACCCTCCGCCTCCTGCCGGTGCGGCAACAGCAACTTACAGGATTAAATATACAGTGAAGAACAACTGTGGTGAAGCCTTCTGGACTAATGATATCACTGTTGGTGGTTGCGTTCCTGACCCGAAGTTTACTTACGCGTTTCTCAATGATTCTACCGTAGAATTTAATAATGTGTCAACTGCCACCACACCTGTTACCTATGTGTGGAATTTTGGTGATGGAACTTCCAGCACTTCATCAGCCACAACTGTTACCAAAACATATCACCAGGACCAGAATTTTACCGTTTCACTGAAAGCAACGAACGGATGCGGCGATAATTTTTATACGGCAACGGTTCCCATATGCAGACCTGCAGTTCCTTCTCAAACCGTTACCATTACTTCGTGTTCTACAGTTAACGTGAATGCAGCTGCAACACAAAACGGTGCACGCTATCAGTGGAATTTTGGAAATGGTACAATTCTTCCGGCAACACCGGGAACATCTTCTTCGATCAGCTATACATATCCTGCGGCAGGAACATACAATATCACTTTGTCGGTTATTAATGCGGGTGGATGTGATACAGCAACAATTAGCAATGCTGTTACTATTGCTGCCAACAATCTTTCTGGTCCAAATACTTTTGACTATTCATCCGATGACCTGGAATACCAGTTCTACCGGCCTACTGTTACTAATGCAACCACGTACAGCTGGAACTTTGGTGATGGAACAACATCTTCACAGCAGAATCCGTCAAAAACATTTAATGATCCGGGTCAGTATACACTAACCATAGGTGCGTCCAATTCATGTGGTGCA
>JBJMLW010000257.1:0-5481 GCA_045805105.1 Flavisolibacter sp.
GTAATTGTTGTCTGGATTATAAACAAATAAAACAGAACCATCTTTAATCAGATTGATCACACTGGCAAATTCGTTTTCAGGTAAAGCCGGACAACCCTGGCTTCTTCCCATATAACCACTGTTTACCCGTGATGCATTAACATAAGGAGCTCCATGAACCACAATACCTCTTGCTTCAGCATTATCATTAAAGCCTTCTTCAAGTCCTGATAACTTCAGTGATAAACCATGTTTGCCATTATAGGTAGTCTTGGTCAGATAAAAGCCGAGGCTGCTTGCTTCTGAGTTTGGACGGTTAGAGAAACGTGAAGCTTCATCCAGCCCGGAATTTTTTCCGTGAGCAACGAATGTATGTTTCACCAGTTTCATGTTTTCCATATCCAGAAGATAAAAACGTTTGCTTCTTGATGATTGGCTAAGATCAACAATCGTGAGGTAACGGCTATTCTGAACAGTTCCCTCTTCAAGAAGTTTTTTGTAACCCTGAACAGCAAGTTCAAGAGCTTTAGATGATAAACCTTCCTGATCGAGTTGTGCAGTAGCATATAAAGCCGAACTCAACATGGACACTTCGGAAATATCATTTACTGCTGTGCCTGCCATTGCTGTTGAATCGTTATTTGTTACAGCTTCAGGATTATTATGACTGTTAGATTTTGCGAAAGAAAAGAAAAGAAAAGAAAAAAACAGGAAAAGGATTTTAAACGAACTCTTTTTGTTCATATTCATATGGTTTTTCTTTGATTTGGGAAGGCAAATGTCCGAAATGTGGAGCAACTGATGAAAGAATTCTACAAACAACAGGAAAATTTTAGCACTTGTGTTAAAGAAAAATAATGCAGCGTTCGCTTGTATTTTTTTTGTGTAACGTAAATCATAAAACTGAATGAAATGGATATAATTAAAAGAGATGTAGATCATGCACTCCAACTTTCTGCAAATGCTTTTCAGGTATATGGTAAAACAAATCTTATTGAAAGGGCTTCATTCATGCGCTCCATTGCTACTGAAATTTCACTTCATGAAAAAGAACTTATTAGTGTCGCATCCGAAGAAACACATCTTAATGCATCAAGGCTGACCGTAGAATTACAGCGAACAATTTTCCAGCTTACTTCATATGCAGATGCATGTGAAGAAGGAACATGGCTCGATATCCGGATAGATACTGCCATACAAAACAGAAATCCATCCAGGCCGGATATTCGAAAAATACTTGTTCCTCTTGGACCTGTTGTTGTATTCGGCGCCTCCAATTTTCCATTTGCATATTCTACTGCAGGAGGTGATACAGCATGTGCATTGGCTGCCGGTTGTACGGTAATTGTAAAAGCACATCCGGCACATACTCAAACTTCTGAAATGGTTGCTGCATGTATTCAGAAGGCAGCGATTGCTTGCCGGTTACCGGAAGGAGTATTTATTCATCTTTCCGGTAATAGCTTTGAAACAGGCATTGCACTCGTGGAGCACCCTCTAACAAAGGCGGTTGGATTTACAGGATCTTTAGAAGGAGGCAGAGCCTTATTTAATGTTGCTGCTCAAAGGAAAGAACCCATTGCTGTATTTGCAGAAATGGGAAGTGTGAACCCTGCATTTCTTTTCCCTGAAAAATTAAAAAGAGAAGCTGCGCATTTTTCACAACTTTTTGCGGGATCAGTGACACAGAGTTCTGGGCAGTTCTGTACGAAGCCTGGTGTTTTAGTTGGAATTAAAAGTGCAGGACTGGAAAATTTTAAAGAGCTGCTTGCAGAGGCAATCAAAAAGGTGCCACCTGCTTTTATGCTGCATGAAGGAATAGCAAAAAGTTTTTTATTGAAAAGAAACCAGGCATTGAATACAGCAGGTGTTGATGTTGTGGCACAAACAGAAATAGATGAAGCAGGTGAAAGCATTCCAACACTGGTATGTATAAGTACAGAATTGTTTTTAAACCAGTTGCATCTTCAACACGAGGTATTCGGGCCTTTCACTGTTCTTGTGGAATGTGAAAATGAAAATGAAATGTATCAGGTTGCAACGATACTGGAAGGACAGCTGACCTGCACTGTTATAGCAACCGATGAAGAAATTTATGCGAATGAGAAATTGCTGGACACTTTGAAATCAAAATGCGGCAGGTTTATTTTAAATGGTATTCCAACTGGTGTGGAAGTTGTTCTTTCCATGCAGCATGGTGGGCCTTTCCCTGCTACAACCGATAGCAGGTTTACAGCGGTAGGAGCAGATGGAATAAAACGATTTGCACGGCCCATATGCTTCCAGAATTGGCAAAATCAATTTCTTCCGGATGAATTGAAAGATGAAAATCCAAATGGCTTGTGGAGGACAGTGAATAACACGCTAACCCGTGAAGCCATTAAATAGTAAGTTGAAATGAATTAAAAATCCTGTTCAACTTTTTATCAGCATTCGGTTTCCACCAATGGTCCATCCTCCATTGTCTATCGTCTATGGTCCATGGTCCATACTCCATACTCCATGCCCTTTCTTTATCTTATTTTTATCCCATGTTTTCTTCTGAGCTCATTCCTTATAGTGATACAAAAGCTTTTACCCGTATTGTTCAGGATTACCTTACTGGGAGTGAAAGCCTTCGTCCATTTTATGCAGAAACTCCCTCTGTTGAAGGAATCCGTGAAACAATTGAAAAGAAAAAACACCAGGCGGTTGACAGGAATAAACTTTATGATATTCTGGTTGAACAATATCAACTGGTAAATAAGAATACATCTGTAATGAAAAACATTTCATTACTAAAGGAGTTTAATTCCTTCACCATCTGTACGGCACACCAGCCAAACCTTTTTACCGGTCCATTGTATTTTATTTACAAAATCCTTCATACAATCCGGCTTTCGCAATACCTGAATGGACAGCTTCCTGATTATAAGTTTATTCCAGTTTATTATATGGGTTCAGAAGATGCAGATTTCGCAGAACTGAACCACACTTATGTAGATGGGAAAAGAATTGAATGGAAAAAAGAGCAGGGTGGCGCTGTCGGGCGAATGCCTGTTGACCAGACACTGATCCGGCTCATCGACGAACTGGAAGGACAACTTTCACAGGAAACGCATGGAAAAGAAGTGATTGAGTTTCTGCGGAAGTGTTATTCGCTGGGAAAAAATATCCAGACAGCAACATTTGAACTGGTAAATGAACTCTATGGCGATTATGGGCTGGTGGTTGTTATTCCGGATCAAAAGGGCTTTAAGTGGCAGATGAAACATGTTTTCAGGGATGACCTGTTACAACACACACCATCTTCAATTGTACGCACAACTTCTGAAAAACTTGAAACGAATTATGATGCACAGGCCTATCCGAGAGATATCAACCTGTTTTACCTGAAAGATCATATCCGCGAACGGATTGAATTTACTGGTGAAAAATATAAGGTCCTTAATTCAAACATCAGTTTTACGAAAAACGAAGTGCTGGAAGAACTGGAAGAACATCCCGAACGTTTTAGTCCGAATGTAATTCTCCGTGGTCTTTTCCAGGAAACCATCCTTCCCAATCTTGTTTTTGTTGGTGGAGGAGGAGAGCTCGCTTACTGGTTACAGCTGAAAGACCTTTTCCATCATTACAGAATAGTTTATCCTGTTCTTGTTTTACGGAATTCATTTCTTATCGTTGATGCGAAATGGAGTGAACGGATAAAAAAAACAGGCCTTTCTATTCAAAATTTCTTTTCAGATGAAAACACCTTAATGAAGAAACTTATTGAGAAACATTCTGAACATGAAGTGAAACTCAATGGCAACCTGGAGCGAATGGATGCACTCTTTGAACAGATCAGCGGACAGGCACAAACAATAGACCCAACACTTACAAAACATGTTGCAGCAATACGTGCGCGTTCTGTGAAATATCTCGAAGAACTGGAAAAGAAAATGTTCCGTGCAGAAAAAAGAAAATATTCAGACCAGCAACAGCAAATCAAAAAAATAAGGGAGGTTTTATTTCCACGAAACGGACTCCAGGAAAGGGTAGAAAATTTCAGTAGTTTTTATGCGAGGTGGGGCAAGGATTTTATCAAAGAACTGATGAAACATTCTCTTGCACTGGAACAAAAATTTGCGATTTTAACAGAGAAAACATCGTTATAAAATCAGCTCCTGCGAACATCAGTCGCTATTGATCAAAACCATTAGGCCAGCCGCCAGAACGAAGTTGCTGACTTTTCTGTAGTACATCATCATTCATCTGTTGTTTGTAAGCAGCAATTTTTTCTCCGGTAGCATCATCATACGCGCCGATGATTTGGGCCGCAAGTATACCCGCGTTCCTGGCTGCATTTAAAGCTACAGTTGCTACGGGAACACCATTGGGCATTTGCAATATGGATAATACAGAATCCCATCCATCCATTGAATTGGATGATTTAACAGGAACGCCAATAACGGGAAGTGTTGTCAGGGAAGCAATCATTCCAGGAAGGTGTGCAGCACCGCCTGCCCCTGCAATTATTAATTTTAATCCCCTTTGTTTAGCTGAGCGTGCATATTCGAACAATCTCTGTGGGGTGCGGTGAGCCGAAACAACTGTAAGCTCAAAAGGTATCTCGAAGTATTTCAGAATATCTGCTGCGGGCTGCATGATTGCAAGGTCGCTGTCGGAACCCATGATCACGCCAACAAGGATGTTTTGTTGAGGCATTCAACCAATTTGCCGCTAAAATATACATAAAGGAGCACTACTGGAATTATCTTACCAGATCACCTTTGAGCCGAAGCAACTCAGTTTCTGCGATCTTGATATTATACCGTGCAGTAATAGAATTAAAAAAAGCATTGGCAAGATTTTCTTCCGCCTGCCGCAGTTCAATAAAAGTAGTTGCTCCCAAACGATAACGTTCCCTTTCAATACTCAGGTTTTCTCTTGCCAGGACTACACTTGAATCGTGAACGGAAACTATTTCCATCTGCGCAATGTATGACCGGAAGTTATTCAACACATTTGTCTGAACAATTGATTGCTGGTTTTCATACTGCAGTTGCAGATAATCCATTGAAAGCTTTGCCTGGCGAATCTGCTGACGTACCGTAAACCGGTTAAATATGGGAATGCTGGCTGTTAAACCGTAATTAAGTCCTCTGTTCAAACTGAAAAGAGATTGAGCTACCGGATTAATAACAGAACTATTCGTGCTCCTGTTGAAGTTATAGGCAGAAACAAATCCTATTGTTGGGTAGAGTGCCGCCTTTGCTTCACGCACGTCCAGTGATGCCATGGCTACATTGGTTCTCGCAAGTAAAAGTGGCGGACTGGTAGCTGCAATGTTATTTAGAATGTTTCCCAAAACAAGGTCCGACCGGATCATGATGGTATCTGATACTTCATAATTGACTGTCTGCGGAACATTCATTAAACGATTCAAGTCCTGCTTTCGCTGGTCTATTATCGACTGCTGGTTGATCTGTGAAGTTCTTTGTGTGTTGTAATCAATATGTGCCTGCAGAACATCCGGTTTAA
>JBJMLW010000258.1:0-7987 GCA_045805105.1 Flavisolibacter sp.
AGAACAGAACCTTTGTTTCTGTTAATGAGGCTGAGGTAACGGCCTGATATTTGTTATTTAATAGTTAGCAAAAAATTTGATAGTTTAAAAATTATTTATAGTTTTACGACTGTTAAATTCTTTTTTTTACTAACCATTAAATTCAAAACAAAATGGCAACAGCTAGAAAAGCCGCTAAAAAAGGCTCTAAGAAGTCTTCTAAAAAAGCAGCTCCAAGAAAAAAAGCAGCTAAAAAAGCTTCTAAGAAAAGCTCTAAGAAGAGTGCAAAGAGGAAATAAATTTCCTTTCTCAAAGTTTATACGAGTCCCGGGCAACCGGGACTTTTTTTTTGGCCGGCCCTATCCACCGAAGAGGAACTTAGATTGAAGATTCATTTTGGCCCCCTGTCCCCCGAAGGGGGAACTTAGATTGAAGATTCATTTTATAATTTATTATTACCTTTTTCATTAGTGAATCTTTCATTCAGCTTTCTTACTTCCACTTCGATATTCGATATTCGTTATTCGATATTCGTTATTTCTTAAACCCATTATATCCGGGTATGGACAACTACACAATTGCCGATCAGTTTTCTCTTCTTGCCAAATTAATGGACATCCATGGCGAGAATGCTTTCAAGGCGAAAAGCTATTCTTCTGCTGCGTTTACAATTGAAAAACTTCCCAATGAAATAGCCGCACTTCCACATGAAAAAATATTCCAGCTACGTGGTATCGGAGAAAGCGTTGGAAAAAAAGTGGTGGAACTGCTTACTAGTGGTGAACTGAAGGCCCTCCAGGATCTGATTTCAAAAACACCATCCGGCGTTCTTGAAATGATGAATATTAAAGGCCTCGGCCCAAAGAAGATCCATGTGTTGTGGAAGGAAATGAATATCGACTCCATAGATGAATTGCAGAAGGCCTGCGAGGAAAACCGAGTTGCAGATAAAAAAGGTTTTGGACAGAAAACACAACAGGGTATTCTGTCATCTATACAATTCCAGCAGGAAAACGCAGGCAAATATCTCTTTGCTAAAGTGGAATCATTTGCAGATGCTTTTACTGCCAAGCTTCGAAAAAAATTTCCGAAAGACAATTTTGAACTGACTGGAGCATTGAGGCGGCAACTGGAAATTGTTGAATCGCTTGACTGGGTAACAACTGTTTCAAGTGAAGAATTGAGGAAATATCTTGTGAATGATTTGATACAGTTAGTGGCTGATCGCGACGGCATGGTGGTGTTCAGTGCCGAAAATGCAATCCTCCTCCGGTTTTTTCTTTCAACAGAAAAAAGCTTTTTTTCCACACTTTTTCAAACGAGCGCATCCGAAAATTTTATCGAAGCCTGGAAAACGCACGGATCATTAAAAGAAAACTTTACAAACGAAGAAGAAATTTTCAAAACAGCATCAATACCTTTCATACCACCTTACATGCGTGAGAAGAAAGAAGTGATCAGTACATTCAAAGGAAAAAAAATTAAAGATATCGTCCAGACAAAAGACGTAAAAGGACTAATTCATTCGCATAGTACATGGAGCGATGGCGGCTATACAATTGATGACATGGCTGCTGAACTGATCAAACTGGGTTTTGAATACATGGTGATCTCCGACCATTCCAAAGCAGCTTATTATGCGAACGGACTGAATGAGCAACGCATAAAAGAACAACACAAGCACATTGATGAGCTGAATAAAAAACTGAAGCCTTTCAAAATTTTTAAAAGCATCGAGTGCGATATCCTCACGGACGGAACACTGGATTATGATAATAAAATCCTTTCCACTTTCGACCTGGTGATCACCTCTGTTCACAGCAATCTCGATATGGATGAAGAGAAAGCCATGAAGCGATTACTTGGTGCCATTACAAATCCATATACAATAATTATGGGTCACCTTACAGGAAGACTTTTATTACGTCGTAAAGGTTATCCTGTTGATCATAAAGCTATCATCGACGCCTGTGCCGATCATCACATAGCGATCGAGATCAATGCCAATCCGAACAGGCTTGATATGGACTGGCGCTGGGTTGACTATGCAATGGAAAAAGGCGTGATGCTTTCCATTAATCCCGATGCGCATACAGTTGAAGAATTCCATAACATCAAATATGGTGTTCTGATCGCGCAAAAGGGAGGATTAACAGTGGACAGGAATTTGAGCAGTTATTCTTTGAAGGAGTTTGAACAATATTTGAATCGCGTTAGAAAGTTGAAAGGATTACAGTAACTACGGACTAACCGGAGGATTTTAGTAATCATGATGTATGTCATTGGGATCTGAAGTCAGCGGATAAAGGAAAAGTTCTGGTAACAGCCAATGAACTAACGCAATCCCGATTTCATCGGGACGCAAAGGAAACGCAAAGGGCGCAAGAATATAGATAGAAAAACATTTGATGCCATTATCTTGCGCCCTTCGCGTAACCCTTGCGTCCCCCGCAAGGGGGATGGCGTTAGTTCAGGAAAAAAGTCGAATAAAAAGAATAGTTGTTCATTTCATTAATTAACCCAGTCGCTATATGATAATAATCAGATTCCTCGCTAGACTGAGCCTGGGCTCCGAAGATTATTGTCCTTCAAGATTGGTGTTAACTTATTACAGGCAACTGCACATAAAAAGTAGTCCCCTTTCCCACTTCCGTTTCAAACCATATAGTTCCACCCGCCTGCTCAATGATACTTTTACTCATGGCAAGTCCAAGTCCCGTTCCGGAAGTTTTTGTAGTAAAGTTGGGCATGAAGATTTTGGAATGCATTTCTTCCGGTATGCCTTCACCATTATCACGTATCTGAATCGTAATGATATTATCCGATTGCTCCTCGCTGATCTCAACAACGCATTCTTCACTTTCATAACAAGCATCTACTGCATTGGCAAGCAGGTTGGTAAACACACGATTCATATGTGTTTTGTCTGCCTTCATTACAACACTTCCCGGAATTTTTTTCCATTTGATACGCACGCCTGGATTTGAATTATAAAGATCAACAAGAACACCAATCACCTGGTGCAGATCAACCAGTTCAATGCGTTTGTTTCCAATGTTCGCGAACTGCGAAAAATCAGCTGCAATTTTTGAAAGGTGGTCAATCTGCTCAATCAGTGTATTGGCAACGTTGGCAGTAAGTTCTCTTACATTTTCAGGGTTGTTATCAATAGATCTTTGAAGGTACTGGATGCTTAGTTTCATTGGTGTGAGTGGATTCTTGATCTCATGTGCAACCTGCCTCGCCATTTCTCTCCACGCCCCCTCCCTTTCACTCTTTGCCAGCGCATTGGCACTTTCTTCCAGTTGGTGTACCATCCTGTTATATTCTGTTACCAGTTCACCAATCTCATCATTCTTGTTCCAGATAATTTCTTCATTGGTTTTTCCGAAACCTATCGCTTTCATTTTTTCACCAATCACTGAAAAAGATTGTGTGATCTTATTCGTAATGAAAAGCGCAATCACACCCGCAATTAAAAATATGAAAGCATTGAGGTTGATAATCGTAACGAGAAAGTTGGAGATCTCCTGTTTCAGGTCAATCTGGCTGGAGAAATAAGGAATGTTGAGATAATTCACTACCTCACCCTTTTCATTCCTCACAACGGAATAAATACTCCAGTACTGGAGAGAACTGAGCGTTTCCTTCTGAACGTGCTGGATTTCGCGCATCCTGTCGAGGTGATAATAAGCAAGCGGATGCATTTTATTGCTGAGAATTCCTTTTTCATACACATCATCTTCCGATGAAACCTGCAGGTTACCATCGAGGTCATATACATTCACGTCGGCATTATGAATGTCTGCTACTTCATTTACAAGTCCCTGTAAATTCAGTTGAGTAGTGGAGTCACTAAGGCCCGGATTAAAAGCTGCGGTATCACTAAGCCTTTTCTGGAGTTCTCTTACCATTACCCCAGCTGTTACACTCAGTCTGTCTATGTTATTTCTATTATAGCGCGAAATGAAAAACGATATGGTAGCCGCACCAATGATGAGGAAGGAAAGTATGCTGATAAAAATTACGGTTCCGTGTATCTGTGAACGGATGCTAAGCTGACCGAAAAAGCTGAAGCTTTTACGGTCTCTGAAAAGTTGAAGAAGCAGTGCTACGAGCTGCAGGAGTCCAACCATAAAAAGAAAAGCACAAAAGAGGTATGAAAAAAGTGTAATGCTTTCTATAAGCGAATCTCTTTTTTTTGCAATCACCACCACCTTTCTGTTGCTCGCCTTGTACCAGAGTTCAGCAAATTCGCCGTTATTCCTTGTTTCGAATTCGGTTCGTGGTATCTGGTTATCCGTGAGTGTAATCTGGAAAGGATACTTCGCTGATGAAGAAATCAGCAATTTATTTGAATAGATGGCGTACGAATAAATGGGCGAATTTTCAGCATCTTTTCTCGACACCTGCCTGAATAATTCCGGGTACAATGCATCTGTTGCACCATACTGGCGCGGCGTGGAAATGATAAAAAAAGTTCCAACCTTTTTTACACTGTCCCTGATTTCCCGTCGTGTGATGTAAGTAAATTTATCAAAAGAGGTTTCATGGTAATTCAGGTCGGGAATAACGGTTGATTTACTTTGAACCGTGAAAATGGTATTGAGTTGCGGATAACCTTCATGTTCATCATTATTAACACCATGATTGAGCGAATCAAATACATAGATCTTCGTTTCATAGCGCGTACTGTACCCGGTAAAATTCTGCCGGAGGATACTGTCCCTGATCCGGCGATTTTCCGCCCGGTCGAAAAAACGGTGAAAGTTGTTCAGCAGGTAGCGGTTATCGAGATAGGTGATGGCAATACTGAGTGTGCGGTCATTTGACGGATCTGTGAGGCGGTCATATTTTTCAGCAATGCTTTTCCGCAAACGCAATTCGTTTTCGCGGTTACCCTGCAGGATGATGGATGAAATGGAAATTGAAAAAACAAATATCCAGAAAAGTACACCTGCTACTGTAACGCGAAACCTGTTGATAATAAATTTTTCCTGGCTTACCAGAAGTGTATACAATACAAGCCATAACAACACAGGAAGGTGAAAAAGCACAATGGTGTTGCCCGATTTGAACGAGAGCATTAACAGGCCAACAGCAAACAATGAAAAATAAATCAGTACGTAATTGTACCTGTATGCCGGAAAGATGAAGCGAAAGAGTAAACGACTGAAGTAATAATAACTCAGTGCAAGCAATGCGAGTACAATCAATCCAATCACCGTGTAAACATCAAGGCCGAAAAAATTCGTGACATTGAAGGATATTTTCGAATCGGTTACAAGACTTCTTACAATATCAGCGAGTTCAAAGGTGGATACTATCAAAATAAAAATCCCCACGATCCCTCCAAGAAAAGTGCTTCTTCCTTTTAAAAAAGTCGGAAGTTTCTGAACAGGACCAATATTAAACCAGGCAAATAAAACCACCCAGCAGAACATACCGGCATTAGCCAGCAAATCTCCAAGTGATGGATTAATGTTATTGGTGGCATAAATGGTTGGATCAAAAAGTGAGAACTGGCGGAAAGAAAGTATGTGAGGGAAATGGTATAATATCAGCCTCACAGCCAGGAAGGATAAAGCCAGGAAAATGATCCCATACAATGCCCTTTCTCTTCGTGTAATGTTATCTGCAACAAGATGGAAGAAAATAAGAATCAGGATCAGTGATGCCAGTCGGAGGAAAATGGTAACCACATCCATTGATGCAACCTGGGAATAGGTTACGCCCTTGATATAAAAAAGTATCTTCCCATTCTGCGATTTGATAGGATATTCCGTTTTAGAACCGGCAATTGAAATTTTCCTGATTGCTTTTTTATCATGTACAAACTGTGTAAGAAGGTAGTCTGTTTCCAGGTAATACTGGTTCAATACAGGAATAAGAACATAGGCAATGACATAATTGCTCATTCCTGAAAAATGGAGCGTTGTTTTATTTACAACATAATAGCCATTCGCGAGGAACTGGAAATAACTGCCATCGTGTAAATTGAAATCAGCATTTGGTGGAAGTATCTTCTGGTTGTTCCAGAATAAAAGGTCCTGGTTTTCAGAAATTGTTTCCGCAAAAAGAAATACGCCATATTGTTTTGAAGCAACATCATTAAACTCTGAAAGCGATTCAGTTTTAAGTACCAGTTTTCGCATGAGGGAAGTGTCCTGGAGTAATTTTTGTGCATCCCTTTCCTGCCTGTGAACATATTGCTGTAACAATCGCTGCTGGTAATTCAACGAAGGCTGGACCTTGAAATAATAAGACGAAAGAAAAGATAAAAGAAACAGGATAGCCGCCAGCAAAACAAGGCTGCGTTTTCTCAGTCGCCTATTTAAATCGGGCAGCTTCAATCTGGTTTGCGTTTGATTTGATTCCAGATGGCATCCATCTCCTGCAGACTCATAGCATTGAGATCCTTACCTTTTGAGAGGGCCTGTTCCTCCATTTGTGTGAACCGTCTGGTAAATTTTTTATTGGTGACTTCCAGTGCATTTTCGGCGTCTATGTTCAAAAACCGTGCAAAGTTGACAAGTGAAAAAACCAGGTCGCCAAACTCTCCTTCTATTTTATCGTGTTCACCGGAAGCAATTGCTTCATTGAGTTCATTTTCCTCTTCTTTTACTTTTTCCCAAACCTGTTCTTTGTTTTCCCATTCAAATCCAACCTGTTTTGCTTTCTCCTGCAGGCGCATTGCCTTTACGAGGGCAGGCAGTGTTTTGGGAACGCCCGAAAGAACGGATTTCTTTCCTTCCTTTAATTTGATCTTTTCCCAATTGCGCTTCACATCTTCATCATTGGAAACCTCTGTTAACTGCCCGCCGTTTGATGCATCGCCATAAATATGTGGGTGCCGCTGAATAAGTTTCTGTGAAATGCCATTAATAACATCGGTAATGGTAAAATGCTTTTGTTCCGAAGCAATAACAGAATAAAACAGAATATGCAAAAGAAGGTCGCCCAGTTCTTCCCTGATTCCTTTCCAGTCGGACTCGGTGATCGCATCTGTCAGTTCATAGGTTTCTTCGAGGGTCATTTGCCGGAGTGTATGGATGGTTTGCTTCCGGTCCCACGGACATTTTTCACGCAACTCGCTCATAATAGATACGAGTTTCTCAAAGGCATCTCCGGAATGGGTCATAAGTTAAATTTGAAATACGGAAAGTAGGATAAAAACCAGCATCAATAACATCAGAATCACAAAGGCCAGTACATTCAATATTATGTATTTAAGAAGTGTTTTTCCAAATCCCTGCGCATAGAATTTTTTCATTGCTATAAAAAGATAAATTCCCGGCATAATGAAAAAGATGATGGCAAGGATCTGCAATAACGCGGAATTAATGTTTCCGTTAATTTCATTAATCAGGAAGAAAAACAGCAGCATGATAAAAGTAAAGATGTAATGATAAAGTGTAAAGATGGCGTGATCGCTGTAATAATAATTCTTACGCCGGACGTAAAGCAACTTCAGGATGAGTGCAAAAAAAGGAAGTGAAATGAAAAGTATGTGCGGCACTTTGTGAATGAAAGAATTGGAAATATCCTTGAACATGGACTCATAATCATTGCCATATTTCTTTTCATAGTTAAACCTGAGTGCTTTAATTTTTCTGCTGAACCAGCTGTTGCCTGTGTTTATTTCTTTGATGGTAACCTGACGGGGCTCCATGAAATAATTTTTGCCATCATAATCGATAAGGAAAGATGAATCACTCCGCTGATTGCCTACAGTATCCTTTAAGACTATCATATAAGACGTATCGAGCAAATAATCCATTTTCTTATGCAGAATGGAGTCATCCAGTCTCCTGTTTTGTGCATACATCCTCGAGGCAAGAATCAGCCGGTCTGTCCGGGTCATGATACTTCCACCTGAAATTTTGATGATATCTGTGTGCGTAAGGGAAAAAAGGATCAGGAAAAAAAGTGCTGATGTAAAGAGATACATTCTTACGGGCTCGAGATATCGTTCTCTTTTACCTGATATATATTCACGGGGAACAAA
>JBJMLW010000259.1:0-6741 GCA_045805105.1 Flavisolibacter sp.
GTCCATTTGCAGCAGCAGATATTACATCGTTGCTGAAAGAGGTAGCAAGTTTAGCAAAGTCATCACCTTTCAATAATCTTTTATAAATGGAATCGGCAAGAAATTTCACATGTGCTTTCATTGCATCATCAGATCCGGGAGGATAAGCAAGAAGAATCTGTGATGCCCTCATCCTTCCCGGATCCGGCCGTTCACCCATATTTTTCAGAATGTGGTAACCTGCCCGTGAACGATATACCGATGATACTTTACCTGGAGCAGTATTATACGCCAGGTTTTCGAGTGGATAAGGAAGCGTAAAAACAGTTATCCAGTTTAGATCACCACTGTTTTCTTTTACCGAAGGATCATCTGAAAACTCTCGCGCTACTTCAGAAAAAGAAACATTATTCTTTAGCTTCTCCTGAACCATTTCCAGTTTTTTTTCCGCTGCTGCAGAATCCGGAAAACCATTCTGGATATAACTGATAAAAATATGAGCGATATGAATATTTTTTTTTGAACGTGCAAGTGCTTCATTTACGAGATCGCCAGTAGCTCCTTTGTCGTTCAGATAAGTTGGAAGGATCTGCTGCCGTAGGTTTTCAAGGTCCGACATGATTTGTGGCAAAGTATCGTAGCCGCGTTCTTTTGCTTCACGGATTTTCAGCCGCGATGCAATGTAAAGTCCGAGGTATTCACGAAAAGCTTTTTCAGATTTAACTCCAGTATTATTCTTGTGGTAGGCTTTGAGAAAATCATTTACCGAAACTGAATCATTTCCATAATAAAAAATTGTTTGTGCCTGGAGTGAAAAAGTAAACAGCACAAGGAAACCAGTTACCAGCTTTTTCATATTCTATGGGTTTTTTACACGGTGCGCCAGGATTTCATCAACCTGTTCAAGAGTTACTTTTTTTGCAATGATGCGTTTGTCTTTATCAAGGAGATACAAAGTAGGAAAACTTTGTACATCATACAACTGGGCATAGCTGGGAATGCCTGCATTGATCCTTGCCGCATCATCTTCTTTTGAATAATATACATTGGTCCATGATCCGAGGTGATGATCATGAATAAAAGACATCCAGTCCGATTTCTTTCCATCTGTTTCACGGGCAAGGCCGAATATTTTCATTCCGATGTTTTTCCAGTTCGCCTTGTAAGCACTATCCAGTTTTGGCATCAGTTCCTTGCAATGACCGCATGTAGGATCCCATATCGCAACCAGGACATAAGGAGCTGAAACACTATAGAGGTTAGTTTTCTTACCCGATGTATCAGGCAGCTCCACATCCGCGGCAGGTGTGCCCATAATGTTCGCCATGAGGCTATATGCCCTGTCGGTAATTACTTTCTTTCCTTTTTCAGTAAGCCATGGATAATCCTTATTTGAAAAATATTTTTCAAAAAGGTGCACGAACACGGCATCCTCCCACATGTATTTCTGGTTGAGGTAACGGTTTACAAATTTCAGCAGAAGAAACTTCTGCATCTCTTCATTGATGCTGGCATAGCCAAGCATGTAATCGAGTTCTTTAATTACAGAGTCAGCAGAAGGATAAACAAGTTGGTCAAAATACCGGTCGATGCGTGTTTCAAAAAAAGGTGTTCGTGCCAGCCGGTCGTCGTAAAAATTCACACCATCCCAGTAATGACTTTTAAAATAATGATAGGCAAACTGCGAGTCTTTTTTGGCAGCCGGATCATTTTTAGGAATCTCTGGTTCTTTCATGGCACGCAGCAGAGCGGCCATAAAGCTTTCGGGATCCTTTTTCATGATGTTATTCCTGTAATTGCGAATACGTGTATTGATGGTTTCTATCTGTGAGTTGATCTTAATGGAATCTGCCGCACTCACCATACTCCGGCGCTTCAATAGTGAATCAATTGAACTTCCGTTCACGTTCATGAATTCCTGGTACGCTTTGAATTCACGATTCTCCGGAGAATTTTCAAATGTTACGGCTCTGATGTTTAACGTATCTGCCTTAATAGAAAATTTCTGATTTTTATCAATGAGGATTTCAAAATTATGAGCACGGTCGGGGTATCCGATAAGGTAAATCCCGCCTCCGAGTTTTTTCGGGCCTTTCAGAACACCTTCACTTTTGCTGTTCAATAAAACAGAATCTATGATCGGTAACTGCCGGCCATAATAATGACCCAGGTAAACGTACTGGTTGGTAAATGGTTTGAGCGTAATCCTGATTTCATAACCATTCTGGGAGAAACCTGCTAGAGAGAACAGTGAAAGAAGGATGGTGGTTAAAATTTTCATAAGTGTGCAATGGAGTAAAAATATTAAGAAAGAGGGTAAAGATGGTTAAAGAGTTGCAAAGAAGAGGGAAAGACCATGGACCATGGACCATAGACTATAAAGTGAATAGTCAATAGTGAAATAAGACTAAGGTTTTACCTTTTTAATTTTGACTTTTGACTTTCCATGGTCTATGGACCATGGTCTGCTTTCTCTCCTTACTTTTACCCCCGTGAGAAAAAAGAAAAACATGGTTCTGGACGATGTGCTGGTAGAGAATTATGCAGCTGAAGGAAAATCGCTGGCCAGGAGGGATGGAAAGGTTGTTTTTATTGAAAATGTAGTGCCCGGAGATGTAGTTGATGTGCGTCTTTCAAAAAACAAAAAAGACTGGGCTGAAGGATATCCAATCCATTTTCATTCTTACTCCAGTGAAAGGGTTATTCCGTTCTGCCAGCATTTTGGTGTTTGCGGTGGCTGCCAGTGGCAAATGCTTCCGTATGAAAAACAGTTGCAGTACAAACAGCAGCAGGTTTTTGATAACCTCAGCCGGATCGGAAAAATAAAGCTGCCTCCATTTTTACCAATTGCCGGAGCACGGGAAGATAAATTTTACAGGAATAAACTGGAATATACTTTCAGCACAAAAGAATACTTGCCGCGCGGGAATTTTGATAAAACTGACCAGGGGCGAAACCTGAGAAATGTTTTGGGTTTTCATGCTAAGGGATTTTTCGACAAGATCGTAAACATCGAAAAGTGCTGGCTTCAGCCGGAACCCAATAATGAAATGAGGAATGTTATCAGGGAATATGCATGGGAAAAAAAGTACAGCTTTTATGATTACAGGGAGCACCGTGGTTTGCTGCGTAACCTTCAGCTCCGCATTTGTTCAACCGGGGAAGTGATGGTGAATGTGGTGTTTGGAGAAAGTAACATGGATGCTGTGAAAGATATTATGAATTTTATCTCATCAGGTTTTCCATCCATCACCACACTAGTGTATACCATTAATACAAAAAAGAATGATTCGATATCAGACCTTGAACCGGTAACTTTTTCCGGTAAAGGTTATGTAATTGAAAAACTGGAAAATTTTGAATTCAGAATCGGACCCAAGTCTTTTTTTCAGACCAATACACAACAGGCAGAAACACTTTACAGGATTACCCGGGACTTTGCAGAGCTGGACGGATCACAGGTAATTTACGACCTCTATTGTGGTACAGGAAGCATAGGAATCTTTTGCAGTAGGGGAGCAAAAAAAGTGGTGGGTGTGGAACTCATCGATGCCGCGGTTCGTGATGCAAAGGAAAATGCAGAGGCAAATGAAATCCGGCATGCAGAGTTTATTACGGGTGACGTGATCGATATTTGCAATGAAGAATTTTTTAATATTCACGGCCAGCCAGATGTTATCATTACCGATCCTCCCCGTGCAGGCATGCATGAAAGTCTCGTGAATAAAATCCTCGACATTGCAGCCCCGCTGGTTGTTTATGTAAGCTGCAATCCGGCAACACAGGCCCGGGACCTGTCATTACTTGACAAGGTTTATGAGGTAACCAGGGTGCAGCCTGTTGATATGTTTCCGCACACGCATCATATTGAAAATGTAGTACAGTTAAAACGAAAATAGAAGATGAGTAATTTCAGATACACCAGACCGGATAGTTTTCCTCCCGTTGTAAAAAATCTTATTATCATTAATATCCTTGTATGGATAGCGCAGGTTTTACTGGATCCGCAATACGATCTTACCAGCAGGCTGGCCCTGTGGCCATTCGGATCAGAGCAATTTCAACCCTACCAGATAGCCACCCATATGTTTGCCCATGCCGCAAGAAATGCGGGAGGTGGTATTGTTATCTATCACATTCTCTTTAACATGTTTGGCTTGTGGATGTTTGGAAGGATACTGGAAAACGTCTGGGGAGGAAAAAGGTTTCTTATATTTTATCTCGTGTGTGGCGTCGGTGCTGCATTCGTACATTTACTAGTACAATACCTCACTGGAAGTTTTAGCGAAGCTATAGGAGCATCAGGAGCAATAATGGGAATATTCGCAGCGTTTGCATATTTGTTCCCGAATACAGAACTTTACATTATGCTCATCCCCATTCCTGTAAAGGCAAAATGGGCAGTTCTCGGCCTCGCGGCAATTGATATTTTCGGCAGTATTCAGGGAGGAGATAATGTGGCTCACTTTGCACACCTTGGCGGGGCATTAACAGGATTTATTTTAGTTTTGATTTGGAATAAAACCAACAAGAAAAGGTTTTATTAATGGCAGATAAATTGCAAGTTTAGTCGTACACCATGAGTTACTACCAGCAACAAAACAGACACAGGCTTTCCATCGGACATGATGGAAATGCGCTGACAATGCTGATTGCAATCAACCTGATAGTTTTTGTGATCCTTGCATTTGTGAAAGTGGTTTACTATTTCAGTGAGGGCGGGCATGTAACCGAATCCGCTTTTTATAGAAATTTCTTTGATTGGGTAACATTGCCTGCTGATTTTCATAAGTTCCTTACAAGACCATGGACCCTGGTGACTCACATGTTTGTACATGATACCTCAGGCGTGTGGCATATCCTGGGAAATCTTTTATGGCTGTGGGCATTCGGATATATTCTGCAGGACCTTACCGGCAACAGGAAACTCATACCAATATTTCTTTACAGCGCACTGTGTGGTGCAATTGCATACATGCTTGCATTTAATTTTCTGAATCCTTTAAAAGAATCATTACCTGTTGCGCAGGCATATGGTGCTTCTGCAGGAATAATGGGAATTGCTATTGCTACAACTACACTGGCACCCAATTATCGCATCTTTACAATGCTCAACGGGGGAATTCCAATCTGGATTATTACTGTCCTTTATATGATCATTGATCTGGCAACAATTCCTGAAGGCAATCCAGGCGGACATATTGCACACCTGGGAGGAGGAGCAATGGGATTCTTCTTTATGACCATGCTGCAGCGCGGACGCGACATGGGTCAATGGATGAATGACCTTTACGACTGGTCTATTGATTTGTTCAACCCCGAAAAACCAAAAAAAGGAAAAGTCGTTAAGTCACAATTATTTTATAAGGCAGGTGTACAGCCTTACAAAAAAACTCCACTGGTTACACAGCAGAAGATCGATGAAATCCTCGACAAAATCAATCAGAAAGGTTACAACTCGCTTACCGAAGATGAGAAGGAAGTATTGAGGAAGGCGAGTAAGCACGATTTGTGAGATCGTGAAACGTGAAACGCTATACGAAACAGTCATCCCCGTGAAGGATGGATCTGAGGTAACATTTAAGGGCAGATCGATACCAATCATAAAGATGGTTTCATTACATTAAGTAATTTTTTTTATTCACCGCAGATTCCATCTTACATCTGAATCACATCCAATTGAAGATGATATTTTCATGATGAATTTGGTGTATCATATTTGATCTCAAACTTCAAAAGTTCAGGCTTCTAACTTTCCTCAGGCTCAAAGCTCGAAGCTTGCAGCTTGCAGCTTCTTTTCCTAATTTCGTTCATCATGCCCGCCAGATACAAACGCTTCACAAAAATTGTTTTTCTCGTTCTGAATATACTGGCATCTGTTGGCTTCCTGCTCGCCTGCATGGCTCCTTACCTCGATCCGAAAAAATGGTGGTTTATTTCACTGATCGGGCTCGGTTTCGCTTTCATTATTGTTACACTGATTGCATTTATATTTTTCTGGCTTGTTTTCAGGGTAAAGTATATTCTAATATCACTCATCCCACTTTTGATTGGCTGGAAAAGCATTTCAGTTTTTTTTGCTTTCCATTTCACCGAACAATTCGATTATAATAAAAAGAAAACTGCCCTTCGCATTGTTCACTGGAATGTGGCAAGGTTTACTGAATGGAAAAAAAATAATAACAGGGGTAGCCAGACGAGACTGAAAATGATGGACCTGATCAAGGAACAAAAAGCAGATGTACTATGTCTTCAGGAATTTTTTACATCCTCTGATCCGGATTATTACAACAATATCAGTTACCTCCTCAACGAATTGGGCTACCCCTATTATTATTTTTCATGGGATGTTGATGCGTTCAGGCAATGGGTTGGACAGGCAATTTTTTCACGCTATCCCATCATTGATAGTGGTATGATCCGTTATCCCCGGCCAAGTATGGCCGAAGCCATGATTCATGCAGATATTCTTTTCAACCAGGATACCATTCGCGTATATACCACGCACTTGCAGTCGGTACGTTTCAAGAAACAGGATTATGAAAGCATAGAAAGCATCAAGAATACTGATGATGGAATGGTGAAGAATTCACGGAATATTTTTTCAAAGCTGAAGCAGGGTGTTGTCAACCGCAGCCTTCAGGCAGACCTGGTACGAAAAATAATTAATAAAACTCCTTATCCCTATATACTCACGGGCGACTTTAATGACGTGCCTAACTCTTACACCTACTTTACAATAAAAGGCACTGACCTTCAGGA
>JBJMLW010000260.1:0-4645 GCA_045805105.1 Flavisolibacter sp.
CTCTTCCGATCTGCCGGCTTCTATGATCTGTTCCATGGCTTCAAATGGATCAATGCACCGGTCAAATGCCCGATGTACGGTAACCTCCATTGGATATGCCAGTTCAACGAGTCGTATCAACCGGTCAATATCCATTCTGCCATCATTTTTCAGCAAGCCCGTTACAATTCCATCACAACCGGCTTCGCGGCAAAGACCAATGTCGGATTTCATTATCTGAAATTCAGAATCGGAGTAAAGAAAATCGCCGCCACGCGGCCTGATAATAGGAAAGAGCGGAATATCAAAAGCTTCCCTGCACTGTTTTATTGTACCAAATGAAGGTGTTATACCACCTTCACTCAGTGCAGCGCATAATTCAATACGGTGCGCGCCACCTTCTATAGCACACTTCGTAGTGTAATAATCGGTTGTTGCTATTTCTATGATGAATGCCATTTCTGTTGAAAAGTTGATACGTTGATAAGATGATAGATTAAATCTGTAACGCGGGATGAATTATCGAACGTATCAACGTATGAACTTATCAACGTTTCAACAATCTGCCCGAATCAGTAAATACTCTTCGAATTCATAACCTTCACTCCATCGCCAGAATGCACTGCATACGTAAAACCCTTCTGCAGCGCATAGCCGCCATAGGTGCCACGGGTGTTCAATGCAATAAATCCTACCTGGAGGTCTTTTGCTTTCGGGCCACGCTTTTTTATAATTCTCTCAACAGTTTTTTTGCATGCCTGCTCTGGTGAAAGTCCCTGACGCATGAGTTCAATAACAGTATGTGAACCACATATGCGAATTACTTCTTCGCCAACACCTGTTGAAGTAGCAGCCCCAACTTCATTGTCTACATACAAACCTGCGCCAATAATTGGCGAATCTCCTACACGTCCCCTCATTTTATAAGCCATGCCGCTGGTAGTACAGGCACCACTTAAATCACCTGCTGCATCCAGGGCAATCATTCCGATGGTATCGTGATTATTCAATTGTCCCGGTTGCTGCCTTTGCTCGAGCATTTTTGGGATCGTCATTGGATCATAGGATGAATTTTTAAGCCATTGCTTCCATGCTTTTTCACTTTCAGGCGTAAGAAGATTCTCCACATTCATTCCATTTGCGAGTGCAAATTGCAAAGCACCTTCACCCGCCAACTGAACATGAGGGGTTTTATCCATTACCAATCGGGCTACTTTGATAGGATGCTTGATCCCTTCAAGAAACATGACGGCGCCGCAGTTTCCTGTTTCATCCATGATGCAGGCATCGAGTGTAACCTTTCCGTCACGATCCGGTAATCCTCCATATCCAACACTCTGGTCATTTGGATCAGCTTCTGGTATCTGAACACCAGCCTCTACGGCATCAACTGCCTTTCCACCATTTCCAAGAACCCGCCATGCTTCAGCATTTGCCTTCACATTGGGTGCCCATGTAGAAATCACAATGGGTTGATTTTTTATTTTATACTGATCAGGCAAACCGGAATAATGACCTTTGAACGCAAAACCGAGTGAACCAAGGAATGTGTTTTGCAGGAAATGTCTACGGTGAATCATAAAATGGTTTTGAAGAAAAATATGAAACTATTGCATTTGTTCACCCCCGACAAAAAATCCATTATATCTCCATCCAATTCTATTGAATAGCTGAAATCACTTCCCTATTTATTTGATGGCAAAATGGCAGTAAAAAATCAGGCATCTATTTTGATGTTGTAACATTGAAATTTACAGTATGAAAATTGTGATCTTATCAGGTAGTCCGCGAGGAAATAGTATTACTCACAGGGTGGCATTACATCTTCAGCAGGTTTTAAAGAGTGAAACAGAACATGAAGTTGATATTATTGACTGCAGGGATATTGTTTTACCTCAGCTGCAATCAATTTTTACATCTGTTGAAACAACACCTGAAAAATATAAAGGCCTGGCGTCATTGATGTTTGGAGCAAGTGCGTTCATTTTTGTTACACCGGAATATAATGGAAGTTATCCTGCGGCACTGAAAAACCTGATGGATCATTTTCCAAAACAACATCATAAAGTATTTGCTATTGCAACAGCATCACCAGGCGGACTTGGCGGTGTAAGAGCTGCACTTCAGTTGCAGGAACTGGTATTTGCGTTATTTGGTATCGGATCGCCTTACATGCTTGTAACACCACAGGTAGATAAAAAATTTGATGCTTCCGGAAAACTTCTTGATGATACTTTCCGCAAACCCGTTGAAAATTTCATCCACGAATTCTTATGGCTTGCAGAAAAGATTGTTGATGAAAAAGTAAATGCGTAGTCACGGATTTCGCAGATTAGAAAAATTATGCTGATTTATTCAGAGAAATTATAGAATTTCTGGATTATTGGATGGGTCGTTTGTGAAATGAATCTCACTTAAGGTCAGGACGGGAAAACACCCATAGCTTAATCATCGGTTGAGCAGATTATTATATCATAAATACATAAAAGGATCAATAATGAAAACAATACTTCATAAGGCAGACACGCGTGGTCATGCCAATCATGGCTGGTTAAACAGCTTTCACACTTTTTCTTTTGCCAATTATTACGATCCCAACAGAATCCATTTCGGTGCACTCAGGGTATTGAATGATGATACCGTTGCAGCTGGAATGGGCTTTGGCAAACATCCGCATGATAATATGGAAATTATTTCCATACCACTCGAGGGAGACCTGGAACACCATGATAATACAGGAACAAACCAGGTAATTAAAAAAGGTGATGTTCAGGTGATGAGTGCAGGATCAGGTATTGCGCATTCAGAAAAAAACAGGAATAAGGACAAGGAAGTACAATTCCTTCAGATCTGGGTTTTTCCGAAAGAGAAAAATGTTACTCCAAGATATGAACAGAAAACTTTTAATGATGCTGATAAACTGAACAAGCTTGCCACAGTTGTTTCACCTGTTGGGAGTAATGACAGTGCAGTTCATATTCACCAGGATGCCTGGTTCAGCCTCGGTAAATTAAAAAAAGGGACTGCTCTATCATATGAGATTCATAAAAAAGGAAACGGTGTTTATGCATTTGTTCTTGATGGAAATATCAACATCAATAAAATTGATCTGAATCGAAGGGATGGTTTGGGCATATCTGAAACAGATAGCCTTACGATAGAAGCTGCTGATGATGCTGAAGTATTATTAATGGAAGTTCCAATGAATTAATTATGAAAAAAGCAGTTACAGTTCATATTGAATTACAGCACATGAGTGTAGGGCCTTTCAAAGTGAAGCAACCCCTACCCTCTTCTGTGCTAGATCAGGTTAGTCCATTTATTCTGTTACACCATGCTGGTCCCACACGCCATGCACCTGGTGAAATTAAATCCAGACTTAGTCCGCATCCGCACAGGGGGTTTGAACCGGTTACTTTTTTATTCAGCGGGAAAATTCATCACCGCGACAGTACGGGCAGCGAAGGTTTCCTTGAAAGCGGCGATGTGCAATGGATGACAGCTGGTAGTGGAATCATTCACAGTGAAGGACCTTCTTCTTCATTCGCAGAGGAAGGAGGAGAAATGGAATTGATCCAGTTATGGGTGAATCTTCCCCGGGAGATGAAAATGACAAAACCTAAATACCAGGATCTGAAAAAACGTGACATTCCATTAATTGAAGAAAATGGTTTTTCTATCAGTGTTGTTGCAGGAAAATTCCGCGAACATCACGGACCAGCATCTACCTTTACTCCAATTACAGCCATGATGATGAATTTTAAAAAAGGCGCGCATGTTTCATTTGAAGCTCCCGAGTCATGGAATCATGTTATGTATGTTCTGGATGGTAGTGTTACAGCAAATGGTGAGACTGTGAAAATTTACAATCTTGCGGTTTTTGGAAAAGAAGGAAATACAATCGAGCTGGATGCAACCAGTGACGGAAGGTTATTATTTCTTTCGGGTGAACCGATTTCCGAACCCGTTGTTAGTTACGGACCTTTTGTAATGAATTACCCCGGAGATATTAAACAGGCAATTCTTGATTATGAAACCGGTAAAATGGGTGTCCTGGAAAGTTAAGTTTGAAATTGCACCGTGAAAATAATATCAGGTATACGTTATAAGTGCAGTCCCGCACATTCGGGATAAAATAAAGGTTCCTTCTCTTTATCAACCTCAAATATTACCAATGCAAACCTTACCATTTCCTGCTTCCACCCGTGGCGTTAAAGATGCTGGCTGGCTTAAGAGCAATTTTACATTTAGCTTCAGTGATTTTTCTGATCCTTCACGATCAGCATTTGGAACGCTTGTAGCATTCAATGATGACTTTGTAAATGCAGGGAAAGGGTTTGGTATTCATCCCCACGTAAATATGGAAATCATATCCATCATGCTTTCAGGGAGTATGAATCATAAGGATACGTTGGGATATACAAATGTGGTTCATGAAGACTGGGTGCAGATTATGAGTGCGGGCAGCGGCCTCCGGCATGAAGAGTATAATGTTGGCGACAACGATGTAAACTTTTTACAGATCTGGATACAACCCAAATTACAGAACATTAATCCAAGGTATCAGTTCAGAAATTTCCCCAAGGATGGGAGAAAAAACAGGTTGCAGACAATTGTATCCTCAGAAGAAGGCCAGCAACATTGCTGGATCAACCAGAACGCAAAA
>JBJMLW010000261.1:0-2114 GCA_045805105.1 Flavisolibacter sp.
CCTTTATTCAGGTATAGTTTATTATGGCCTCTGGTATTGGCGGTAAAATATACATCGGGCAGTCCATCATTATTGATATCACCTGTTGCCACACCACCACCATTATAATAATACAGGTAATAAAGAATGCTGAACCTGTCTTTCTTTTCAAGCTGATTCGTGAATGTAATTCCTGTTTTTGATGATGATAAAGATTCAAATAGTGTTGATTTGTGGCAGGATGAAAATAGGAATACCATGCAGGCAACCAGGAATGAATTTCTGATCCGGGAAAATATCATATTATGATTGAACATTGCTCTAAGCGAAATTTATTTTTTTGCAGCGAACTGCTTTTTTAACTGGCTCATCACTTTCCTTGTTTCTTCAGGATATATTTTGATGTAATGTGTACGCATCAATACCGGTGTTGGTGTTGTTGATTCTTCAAGGTACACTGCAATGGCATGCGATGGCTGTTTTGGCATATGACAGTCGATACAGTTTTTTGTAATGGCGGGTCCGATAGCAGCCGTCATCTTGCATGTTTTTGCGTGGCCTTCGCTATGGCAATTCATGCATCGTTGTGAAAATATTTCTGTTTTGTTATTTTCATTCTCATGAACATTGTGACAGTTGGTGCATGTAACATTTCCCAATGTAAAACATTTGCTGAAAGAGAGAAGACCCAGCTGGTTGCCATGAACATCGATGCTGCCTGCGCTCATGTCAACAGCAGGTTTTGAAAAATAATCTGATAGAGTATCTCCGGCCTGGAATGAAAAAGATGGTTTTGTTTTGGTCATTCGTCCTCCATGGCATAATGCACAAAGGTCAAGCATCCTGTCTCTTGGAAGTTTGCCTGGATTTACAATGAACTTAGCTTCTTTCACCGATGGATTTTTTGTCTGGAAATCTACATGCATCGCTCCCGGCCCATGACATTTTTCACACTCAACGCCAAAGAGAATCTGGTTCCTGTCGAATTCATCTTCACCTTCCTTATTATTTTCTGATGTTTTATGAAAATAGGTGCTATGACATTCCAGACACCTGGATGTGATAGGACGGTAAAAAACAATATCAGAAGGAGGGTAGCCCGGACTGTTAGACCATTGTGCTGCCGGCGTAAAATAGGTGATCGGCATCTGCGACAATCGATCACCTATCCAGTACAGGTAACTTTGTCCCTTCCTTCCCGAACCAACAACTATATCAAACCTGGCCCTCTTTACTTCGCTTCCATTACTGTAATGCACCTGGTAAAATGCACTATCAATTTTCTCCATTCGCACCTTCTGCAGCATGTTGAATGAATAAACATTCTTTCCATCTTCAAAACTTCCTGCTATGCTCTGGTCTGTTGGCAATTCCGATGTATGATGGTGTTCAGTATGAAGATGTTTTTCATAAATATCGCTGTGGCAGCCTGCACACGCCCTGGAACCTGCAAATTGTTTATAACGATCCTGTTCCGCTGTAGCCTCTTTTTTGTTTTTATTGGTATCAACACATTTTACAAACAAAATGCACGACCCGATAATAGAAAGAAGAACGGCAGCTTTTTTAATTCCAGGGATTTTTTTGAGGCTGTTCATGATGAGAAAAAAGGCTGAAACAAAATTGTTCAGCCTTTTTATTATTTGGTAAGGAAAAGCAACACTACAGCTTATTGACGTACAGATTTTGTACTTCAGCTGCTGTCAGGGCTTTATTGTAAAGACGGAATTGGTCAATACTGCCATTAAAGGATTTACCCCAATCGGTGGTTTTGCCACCGAGGTAAAAACCGCTGGCCTTGGACTGATCCATTTTGATTGCGCCATGACCTGCCCATGATTGGGTAGAGTACAAAACTCCATCTCTGTAAATTTTCATGTCAGATGTTGTTTCATCATAAGCAAATGCCAGGTGATGCCATTGTCCATCAGTTACATTTGCCAACCTGTTGTTTCCGGTTAACTCGAACCAGTGGTCAACAGCACCGCCGTTTTCAGAAACCATCAGCTTTACTACAGAAGAATCAGCAGTGGATCCGGCTCCTTTGTGATCGAAGATTAATAACATATTGGCGTTGCTCCAGTGACCTGCAGAAGAAGGAATGCTGAATACAAATTCTGCGTCACTGTTATTGA
>JBJMLW010000262.1:0-2761 GCA_045805105.1 Flavisolibacter sp.
ATAATCTTCCACTGACTGATGCCAGATTGCGTGTTTCAAATGATTCGCTCCTGGCGGCCATGACAAATCTTGGAAATGTTTATCTCAATGACGTGGAAGATTACGAATCAGCTATTGAAACATTAGAGAAGATCCGCACGCGCTTTCCTTCTGATCCGAATATGGATGAAATTCTATTCAACCTTTATTATTCCTATAAGAAAACAGGAAATGAAGCCAAAATGGAAGAAATAAGAAGACTGCTGCAATCCACGTCTCCTTCATCTCGTTTTACAGCAATTATTGCAACAGGAAAAGATCCGGTAGCGGATAAAAGCAGGAAGCTTGAAACAACAAAAACGTATGAAGGAATATACAATCTGTTCATAGAAGGAAAATTCGATGAAGCAGAAACAGCCAAAAAAAGAGCTGACAGTATTTATAGAACCAATTACTGGCAGCCACAACTTTTATATATTGAAGCCGTTTATTTCATGCGTCAGCGTAATGACAGCCTTGCCAAAAATAACCTGCAGACCATCATTTCACAAAATGGTGAATCACCCATTACAATAAGAGCACAGAATATGTTGCAGGTATTAAACCGCCGCCAGCAAATTGAAACAGAACTCACCAATCTTAAAATAGAAAAGCCGGCAGAAGATTCAACGATTTCGCAACCGGTTGTACAGGCACCCGCACCAAGGAGAGATACCATAGCAATTGCACCACCTCCAAAAAATAATGTGGTCATTACCCCGAAACAACCAGTAGATACTTCTGCAAGAAAGCCGGTGGTTCAGCCAAAGGCTGCATCTGTTTTCACCTTTGATGCCGGTGTAAAACATTATGGTGTGATTATCCTTGACAAAGTAGATCCGCTCTTTGCAAATGAAGTTAAAAATGCATTCGGACGTTTTAACCGCGACTATTATTACAATCAGACTTTTGATATCAGCATGCGTGAATTTGATGCAGACAGGAAAATGGTTCTGGTAGGAGGTTTCAATAATGCGCAGGAAGCGGTGGATTATATGCTGAAAGCAAAATCACTTGCGGCGAATGAAATCTTGCCCTGGCTGACAAAGGAAAAATATTCATTTTCCATTATCAGTCAGAAAAATCTTGACATCCTGATGGAAAATAAAGATCTTGCCCGGTATCGCCAGTTTTTGGATCAAAACTTGCCGGTTAAATTTTAATTTCCGGTTCGTCCGTTCTTATAAGTCAACCGTCTTGCGTCTCTCTATTTCACGTTTGACGTTTGACGTTTCACGTTTCACGATTTCAATCTCCTTCCATGAAAAAAAGCATACGCATCTTCTGGATCATTTTTATCGCCGGTTTCAGTTTCGTTTTAATTTTTTTCCTCATGGTGCTGTTCGGTGTATTCGGAAAGCTTCCGAGTACGGCCAAGCTGGAAAACCCGAGCATTCTCCAGGCATCTGAAGTTTATGGTGCCGACGGAACGCTGATGGGAAAATATTTTACTGAAAGAGGAAACAGGAGCAACGTCAACTACCGCGACATTTCAAAGAACGTGATCGATGCTCTTGTGGCTACTGAAGATGTAAGGTTTTATGATCATTCCGGAATTGATTTTAAAAGAACACTCAGTGCCGTGCTTTCACTTGGAAGCAAAGGCGGTGGAAGTACCATCACACAACAGCTGGCAAAAACACTTCTTGAACAGGGAAGCAGGAACAAGGCCCTTCGTGTGATTGAAAAAATGAAGGAATATATTGTTGCCGTTCGTCTTGAAAGAAATTTTACGAAAGAAGAAATCATTTCACTTTACCTGAATGCGGTTCCGTACGGAGATAATATTTATGGAATCAGGAACGCTGCTAAAACTTTTTTCCAGAAAGAACCAGACCGCCTCACAAAGGAGGAAGCAGCACTGCTTGTAGGTGTACTGGCAGGAAATTCCATTTACAATCCGCGTATTCATCCCGTCGCTGCAAGAAACAGGAGGAATGTTGTACTCGGACAAATGGAAAAAAACGGTTACATCACGTCTGTTGAAGCAGAACGGCTGAAAGCAATGCCCATCAATCTGAATTATAAAAAGATGGATGAAAATAATGGTATCGCACCCTACTTCCGCGACCAGGTTCTGAAAAATGAAATTGATGAATTACTGAAGAATGAAAGAAAGCCGGATGGCGAATCCTATGATATTTATGATGACGGGTTAAAGATTTATACTACCATCAATCCGAAGATGCAGCAGTATGCCGAAGAAGCAGTGGCGCAACAGATGCCGATGCTTCAGAAAGCCCTCAACGCGCAGACGAATATTAAAAAGGGTACTGTGTGGAAAGGACATCAGAATGTTCTCGATGCTGCCATGAGAAACAGCGACCGCTGGAAAAACCTGAAAGATGATGGCTTTACTGATGCTGAAATCAAAAAAGCATTTACTGAAAAAGTCAAAATGCGTGTGTTTGCATGGAATGCAAAAAGGTTTAAGGATACTGTGATGTCTCCTCTGGATTCTATTAAATATCACAGGCAAATGATCCAGTCGGGATTTATGGTAATGGATCCGATTACCGGTGAGGTCCGTGCATGGGTAGGAGGTATTGATTTCAAAACTTACAAACTGGATCACGCAAATCTCAAAACAAAACGCCAGGTTGGTTCTGCAATTAAACCGCTTTTGTATTGCCAGGCAATTGAAGAAAGAGGGTTTACGCCTGAAACAATGGTTGAAGACGTGCAACAAACCTTCGGCAAAGGACAACTGGTACCTGCAACCGGCAAATCCTGCACCGGCCGC
>JBJMLW010000263.1:0-2371 GCA_045805105.1 Flavisolibacter sp.
CCTGTAAGTATGATGATCTGCTGATCGGTTTTATTTAACTGAACATCATTGCCAATATAAGATTCAGAAGGTGGCAGCGTACGTTCAATAACCGGGTGCCTTCCGTTTGTAATCTGAAGTTCATCGCCTTCATGCATCCTCGGTTTTTTATAATTATACTGCAGTGCGTTGTTGGCAAATGCAACAAGACAATCAAGTGTTGCAATGATTTGCGCATTTGCCTGGATGCATGAAAGGAAGTCAAACAGCTCATTGATCAGGCTATCAAAAATCTGCAATTCGAGAGAAAGAATTTTTTCTTCAGCACCCAGGATTTTTTCCTCATAATCTTTCAATTCTTCAGTTATGTACCGTTCTGCATTGGCGAGTGTTTGCTTTCTCATCCATGAATCCGGAACTTTATGTTTGTGTGCATGGGTTACTTCAAGATAATAGCCAAAAACATTATTGTATCCGATCTTGAGTGAAGATATTCCTGTGTTTTCTGATTCTTTCTGTTGAAGTCTTACAAGGTATTCCTTACCATGATGAGAAATGTTGCGAAGTTCATCGAGACCATCGTTAATGCCTTTCCCGATAAAACCTCCTTTTACAGCAAGTGCAGGAGGATTTTCGATGATCTGCTGCAAAATTTTTTCTGACATGTAGTGGCAGGGATTGATGGCTTCAGACGGACGTTGCAAATACGGTTGTCCCGCGTGTGTGCATAAATCTTTAATTACCGAAGTTTGTCTCAATGCTCTTGCCAGCTGCAATAATTCCCTTGGGTTGATTTTCTTCAATGGAATTTTTGATACCAGTCGTTCCATGTCTCCACACTGCCGCATGGCGTGATGAAGTTTCGTTCGCAGGTCTGTCTGAAGGATGAGATGTGACACCAGCTCAAGTCGCTCATTAATTTTATTGATGTCATTGAGTGGAAAAATGATCCACCTTTTCATCAGCCTTGCACCCATGGGTGTGCATGTTGAATCAAGAACTTTCAATAATGTCTGGCCATTGTCAACCGGGCTGTGAAGCAGTTCCAGGTTGCGGATCGTGAACCTGTCCATCCACAGGTATTCATTCTGCATGAGCCTTTGAATGGAAGTGATGTGCTGCAGGTTCGGGTGTTCAGTGTCTTTCAGGTAATGGAGAATAGCACCTGCAGCGATCAGTCCGGCCTGCAAGCCATCTATACCAAATCCTTTGAGTGAATGGGTATCGAAATGACGCAGCAGGATGTCTTCAGCATAGTGCGTCTGGAAGATCCATTCATCAAGCGTATAGCTATAATATTTTGGTCCGAATTCCTCTTTGAATTTTTTCTGGTTATGGCGTTGAAAGATCACTTCTGCCGGGCGAAAACCCGAAAGCAATTTATCGGCATACTCCCTGTCGCCTTCAGCTGTAAAAAATTCACCTGTTGAAATATCAACAAATGCTAGCCCATAGATGTCATTGGAAAAATGAATGGCTGCTAGAAAATTATTCGAACCCAGGTCAAGCAGTTTGTCATTGGTAGCCGTTCCAGGAGTGACCATTTCTGTTACACCCCTTTTTACAATTCCTTTGGCTTCCTTGGGATCTTCCAGCTGGTCGCAGATGGCAACCCGATAGCCTGCCTTTACCAGTTTGTGCAGGTAGGTATCAAGAGCATGATAGGGAAAGCCAGCAAGTTCATTTTCTGATGCACTCCCATTATTTCTTTTCGTAAGTGTGATGCCAAGAACCTGTGAAGCAATGATGGCATCCTGTCCGAAGGTTTCATAAAAATCTCCTACCCTGAACAGCAGCACCGCATCGGGGTATTTGGCCTTGATAGCATTGTGTTGCTGCATCAGCGGGGTATCGGCGGTCTTCTGCTTGCTCATGGTGTGGGCAAAAATAGGAGGGTGGATGCGAAAGTACATGGGTAAAACACCATATTTATCCACCTTTTTGTCTGAACCAGGATTTATGGGATTATTAGATTAGGAGGATTTGATAGTTGAAGTTCATATTGAAACATATTTGCTTAAAGAGAAACACAGAAAGAATAATCTCCGCTGGCTCTGTTAGCATTGTCCGTTAATTTTCTTACTTAAAAATCCCTGCTGATAAAGTCTCTTAAATCTCCCCAAATCCTCGTTCAGACTACTTTTGCGGAATGCGGAAACTTAGCATGGAAGAACTGAACCGGAAGTCAGTGGAAGAATTTAAAAGGTCGGAGAAGATACCTGTGATTGCTGTACTTGAAAATGTGCGTAGTGCCTATAATGTGGGCAGTGTTTTCAGAACGGCAGATGCATTTTTAATTGAAGCAGTTTATCTGTGTGGTTATACCGCGTTTCCGCCGCACAAGGAGATCAGAAAAACAGCTTTGGGTGCAGACGAAACGGTTGAATGGAAA
>JBJMLW010000264.1:0-2740 GCA_045805105.1 Flavisolibacter sp.
AAATAGAAACAATAAAACCACTGCAGCCTGGATCAGTGAAAATGTGATCATATTTTTCTGTGAATCGGCAAGATTCTTTACGCTAATATTCTTCTGCATCATTTCCTGGTCCATACCCGTCATGGTGATGGTAATGAATGCACCTGCGAGAATCTGTTTAAAAAAATTCAGACGGCTATTTGGATCCCACACAAAGATGTTCGTAAATTTTTCACGGTGCAGTGCCTGCAAACCTTCGTCGAAATTCAATCCCAGGGCATTGAGTATATAAAAGACGCATATCACCAAACCGAGCAACATGCACGTTGTTTGAAGCGTATCGGTCCATACAATAGTTTTTACACCACCTTCAAAGGTGTAAAGGAGAATCATCAGCAGGATGATTAATGTAGTAACCCAGAATGGAATATTCCATTGTGAAAGAATTGCACTTTGAAGGATCGCTACAACAAGATAAAGCCTGGCTGTAGCGCCCAATGTTCTTGAAAGTATAAAAAAGGAAGCTCCTGTTTTATAAGATACGAAACCAAGCCTTGTACTTAAATAATTGTAAATGGAAGTAAGGTGCAGCCTGTAATACAATGGCAAAAGAACGTACGCAATAATAAAATATCCTATTACATAGCCAATAACGATCTGAAAATAGGTAAAGGCTTCAAAGCCTGATCCCAATGGTTTACCCACAGCACCGGGTACACTTACAAAAGTGACACCGCTCAGTGAAGTCCCGATCATTCCAAATGCAACGAGCATCCAGTTGGAATTCCTGTTGCCTATAAAAAAAGTTTCATTATTGGCATTCCTGGAAGTATAATATGCAACTACGAGTAACAAAACAAAATATCCTATAACAAATGAAAACAGAAGGAGTGGCGACATATTATATATTTTACAGGAAGCTTTGGATAAAAACCATTTTTTGAAGATAGAGAAATTTGCTTTCCTTTTGCGTTTCAATGCAGCATCATGAACAAGATTAACAGCCTGGCGATTTTCTGCGGATCAAAAACAGGTAACAATGAACTCTATGCAACACACGCCAACAAGCTTGGAAAAATTCTCGCTGCAAAAAAAGTAGAACTCATTTATGGCGGCGGAAGAAAAGGGTTGATGGGTATTGTTGCAGATACAGTGATGGATCATGCAGGAATTGTACGTGGCGTAATACCACAGGTGCTGGTAGAATGGGAACACCAGCATGAAAACCTGAGTGAGCTGCTTGTTGTAGATGACATGCATGTACGCAAAAGAAAAATGTATGACCTGTGTGATGGTGCTATCATTCTTCCAGGTGGTTTTGGTACTCTTGATGAATTATTTGAAATGCTTACCTGGAACCAGCTTTCCATCCATGATAAAAAAATCTTTATCCTGAATACGGCAGGATTTTACAATCATTTACTAGAACACATGGAATACGTGGCAGCACAGGGATTCCTTTGGGGAGAACTAGGAAACCAGTTTGTTGTTTTGGATAGCCCTGAAGAAATCCTTTCTTATTTAGTATGACCGGCGCTGACCCTGGAACAGGGGAATGTTGATACCTGCACGGATGATGGGTATGGAACGGCCATAACTATCTGTATACGGCGAATTGATATTTTTTGAAACATCAAATAATATAGCAAGGTAACCATACACATTTCCACCTTCCGGATCACGACCAGTGGTATAACCACCCCCTACCAGAATACTATTTGCTGAACCATTGCTGCTTTCCGAAATTGCTCCTGAGCCTGATGGTGGAATGTATTTCAGCTTAATCCAGTTCCTTTCAACCTGTGCCTGCGCAAAAAGAAAACGTACGGGGAACAGCCTTGTAAAAACTCCACCTCCGTAAATCGATTGCCGTAATTTATCATTAAATGTGTAGTAATCGCGGTACGATGTATAATTGTAATTACCTACCAAACCAATATCTGCCCAGCGGGTGATGCTATATCCAAATACAGGGCTGACACCAATCAGGAATGAATTATTAAAAAAGGATAAGGCAATACTTCCTCCGGTAAAAAGTTTTTCCTTTTTAAAACCTTTCTTTTCTTCCTCTTCCTTATCCTGTGCGAAGACAATATGTGTGGATAATAAGATTAAAAGAAATAATATAGCCCTGTTCACTTTCATCATCTGCAATTTTTAATAATACGTGCACACAAAGGCGATTATTGTTTTCAAAATGTTATGGACAATCAAAAATTTTTCCTGCATTCAGGATATGGTTCGGATCAAATATTTTTTTGATCTCCCGCATCAGTCTTAATTGCACCTGATCGAATACAATAGGAAGATATTCTTTCTGTACGAGGCCAATGCCATGCTCACCACTAATTGTACCTCCAAGTTTTTTTACCAGTTGAAATATTTCGCGAATACCTTCTTTCAGTGATCCATTCCACTCTTCATCGGTAAGATCACCTTTAATGATGTTCACGTGTAAATTGCCATCACCTGCATGCCCGTAGCAAACAGAATGGAAACCATATTTTTTTCCAATATCCTTTACACCTTTAAGCAAAACAGGAAGTTCTGCTCTAGGAACTACGGTATCTTCCTCCTTATAAACAGAATGAGATTTCACCGCTTCGCCTACTCTTCTACGAAGTTTCCATAATTCTGCTTTCTGTTGTGCATCATCGGCAAAAAGAATTTCAGCGCAGTCGAACTGCATGGTGATATTGGCTATGCCTTCAATGTCCTTCATTAAAACATCAGAATCATTTCCATCTACTTCAATCAGAAG
>JBJMLW010000265.1:0-2923 GCA_045805105.1 Flavisolibacter sp.
AATAAAACTGTAACTCCCGGAAACATATGTACTGTACAATTTTCCTGGACATTACAACCATCTTCAATAATGATCTTTCCCCAGTCGCCGCGCAATGCACACCCCGGACCGATGTAAACATTTTTTCCAATTACAACATGTCCTGTTACCACAGCCTGCGGATGGATAAATGAAGAAACATGGACAACAGGGCGGATTCCGTTGAATTCGTAGAACATGGAATGAAGGTAGTAAGGTATTGGGGTAATAAGGTAATGGGAATAGGGATTTGATAATGGGAATCAGGAAGTACGCTGTATTTATCAGTGTCCCGTGTCTCTTTGATTCTATATTACCTTCTAAATAAGTTTTTTCCCTGTACGAAAACAGGTTCCCTTGAACAATGCAACCTGTTCATTGTTCTGGTTTGTTACTGTAATTAAATACAATCCGGTACTTCTTCCGTTATGAAATTCTTTTGCTTCGGCAGTCAATACATCTCCTGGTTGTGTTGTTTTTGTAAAATTGATACTGGTATCAAGAGCAAGTGAAAGATTATTACGGTTGTTGCAGGCAAAGGCGAAAGCACTATCCGCAAGAGAAAATGTAATACCACCATGAATCACATGAAAGCCATTTACCATTTCCGGGCGAAGTGTCATCCGGATTTTTGAATATCCATCTTTTATTTCAATGACCTGGATGCCGAGCCACTGGCTAAAAAGATCGTGGGACATCATGTGGTTTACTACAGTTTCAGAAGAAGAGCTCATAAAAATATCGAATATCGAATATCGAATAACGAATATCGAAGTTTAAGTTGAAACGGAGATTTTTGAATAAAAAACAAACCCGGCGTATTCCCACTTATTAATTTAATCGTAACAAGAACCCAGCAACCATTCAGCATCACTCTCCTTTGAATTGCGGTTTCCTCTTCTCAAGAAATGCTGCAACGCCTTCTTTATAATCGGAAGTTTTCGAAGCGCGTTCCTGCAGTAGCTCTTCATCATGAAGCTGGTCATCGTAATTATTGATAAGTGAATTATTCAACGCCAGTTTAGTTAATGCAAGTGCTTTTGTTGGCATTTGCGCAAGCATGAGTGCAATCTGTTCGGCATCCTTAAAAAAAGTTTCATCAGGAAATACTTTATATATCATTCCGATACGTTCTGCTTCTTCCGCAGCAATTTTATCGCCAAGCATCATGAGTGCAGCAGCCTTCTGCCATCCTGTTAGGCGTGGAAGAAAATAAGTACCGCCGCTATCAGGTATCAGTCCGATTTTAGAAAATGCCTGAAGGAAAGATGCTGATTTTGATGCAACGGTGATATCACAACATAATGCAATATTAGCTCCTGCACCTGCCGCCACACCATTAACAGCAGCAACAACCGGTTTTTCAAGCTTCCTGATTTTCCTGATAATCGGATTGTAATGTTCACCGAGTATAACATGTACATCCAGACCATCCGGTGCAACCACTTCTTCAAGATCCTGTCCCGATGAAAATGCTTTTCCGGCACCGGTAATCAAAACGCACCTGACTTTTGTATCCTGGCAATCATCCAATGTTTGCTGCATCGCAAGTGCCATCTCCCTATTGAATGCATTGTATTTTTCCGGCCGGTTGAGCGTAATAAAAGCTATAGAATTTTTTATTTCAAAATTGACAAGGGACATAGTCAAATTATAAAAACAAAGGTAAGGTTCACCACGGAGACACAGTGACACTGGGGAAGACAGTGAAAGTGTGTGTTCCTGTTTCTTCGTGGTTCACATTCAATGACACTTAAAATAATCAAACGGTTCTTTACAATCCAGGCAACGATACATGGATTTACATGCCGTGGATCCAAACTGGCTTATCAGTTCTGTATGGAATGAATGACAACGGGGACATGCAACTGCTTCTTCCGCAAACATTTCTGTAATACAAAACTGTTGTCGTGGATTGGGTGGTGCAATACCAAATGCTTTTAATTTTTCTTTACCTGATTCTGTAATCCAGTCCGTTGTCCAGGGGGGAGACAACGATTGATTGATCTGTACATCCCTGAATCCTTTTTCTATCAGCTTCAATCTTATATCCATGCTGATAACATCGAGGGCAGGGCAACCGGAATATGTTGGTGTTATGGTTATGGTAATACGGTTATCATTTGCGGAAACACTACGAACAATTCCCAGGTCTGTTACCGAAAGAACGGGGATCTCAGGATCTTTAACTTCCTCAAGCCAATTCCATATGTCACTTTCATTTACCATCACCATGTAAGATTAGGAAAGGTTCTCTGCATGTACTGCATTTCGGCAAGAAGATAGCCAAGGTGTTCAGTATGTATACCCGTCTTGCCACCCGATTGTATCCATCCAGTTTTAGGTAATGAAAGTGTTGCCATTGCAAATATTTCTTCAACCTTTTTCATCCACTGAGGTTTGAATGTAGCAGGGCTGACAATGATATCTTCTTTTGCCAGATCAAGTTCGTATGGAGCAGGCTCAAATAATTCTCCTGTGTAATTCCACAGAACAGATAATGCATTCTGCATACGGCTTCTGCTTTCTTCTGTACCATCGCCCAGTCGCACTACCCATTCACTACTCCATCTCAGGTGATATGCCACTTCCTTTATCGATTTTTCAGCAATGGCTGCAAGCTGTTCATCTGATGATTTTTTCAGTGATTCATATTGTAGGGACTGAAAGGCACTCAGAAAAAATTGTCGCAGTACAGTCACTGCCCAGTCGCCTTTGGGTAATTCGGTCAATAAAACATTCAGGTATTGGTGTTCATCACGCAGGAAGGCAAGGTCATCTTCTTCGAGTTTCCTGTTGAATGTTTTCCAAAGCCGTGGCAACAGATCATTTACATTCTTGTTTTTATTTTCAGAATTATTAAACAGCGCTGCTGCATACTGATAAAGATTTCGCGCCTGTCCCA
>JBJMLW010000266.1:0-12121 GCA_045805105.1 Flavisolibacter sp.
CCGCAAAGATCATTGCCTTCATTTGCAAAAATTTGTGCAAAATTAATCACTGATTACAGAGGTTGATCACGGATTTCGCGGATGTGAAAAGATTTCGCGGATTGGTATCACAGATTTCACGGATTAGAAAGGATTTCGCGGATTGGGTTGCTTATTAAGTGAAAATCCTGGTAAGGGTCGCACAGCGCGTAGCGAGTAGCGAGTAGGGCACAGCTTGTAGCTTGCAGCTCCTTCTTCACCGACGGGTCTCCCGATTAGCGTGTTCGAATTAATGTATAACTGCGGGGACCCGTCGGCGTTAAAGAAGTTTTTTTAAACAATCTCTTATCCGATAGGTCCCCGATAAGAGTCATTACGATAACAGATGAACTAACGCGAGACCCATCTGTGAAGTTGATAAGAGTCGTTACAATACATATGAACTATAGGAGATCCATCGGCGAAGTTGATAAGAGTCCTTGCAACAATAGATGAACTATCGGGAGACCAATCGCCGAAGTGAGTCGCGCAGCGCGTAGCGAGCAGCGCATAGCGCTTGCTCACAGCTTTTCATTAATTTGCCCCATGCAGCAACTGGTAGATGCGGTTTCTAATGTATATAAAAACTGGGCAGGAAAAGAACCTGTCCAGGTAGATGTATTACCCCAGTCAGGTAGCGACAGGCGTTACTTCCGTCTTCATGATGACGATGGAAAAACGCTTATTGCAACACATGGCATCAACATTCCCGAAAATGAAGCTTTCATTTATTTTGCCGAACACTTTTATGAAAAAGGACTGAATGTTCCATTGATTTTTGCTGTAAGTGACGACCGGATGATTTACCTGCAGGAAGATTTCGGCAATGTATCATTACTGAACATACTGGAAGAAAAAGGGTTTACCACAGATGTATACGACCTGTTCAGGGAAAGCCTGAAACAACTGGCACGCTTACAGTTGCTGGGGCACGAAGGTGTGGATTATAAAAAATGCCTCACCAATGAAGAATTCGGTAAGCAGGCGATCATGGCTGATCTTCTGTACTTTAAATATTATTTTCTTGATGCGCTTCGCAAACCATACGATAAACAGAAACTGATAGATGACTTTGAAGCACTCAGTAATTATCTTACGCATACTGAATACAAATATTTCATGTTCCGCGATTTCCAGAGCAGGAATATCCTGGTTACTGAGGGAAGAGATGTACATTTTATCGACTTCCAGGGAGGCATGAAAGGTGCACCACAGTACGATGTGGCAAGTATGATCTGGCAGGCACGCGCCAACCTTCCCGACAACTGGAAAGATAACCTGCTGGATGATTACATGAATTCTTTTGAAAGCCTCATTAACAATACCATTGACAAGGAAGTTTTCCGCAGCCAGTATAATGGTTATGTTCTGATCAGGCTTTTACAGGTGCTTGGCGCATATGGGTTCCGCGGTTTATTCGAACGCAAGGCGCAATTCCTTACCAGTATTCCGCTTGCACTGAACAACCTTCGCTGGTTTATTGAAAATAACAGTCTGGGTATTGTTGTTCCGGAATTCAGAAGGGTACTCGGGCTATGTATCGATGATGAGATCATAGAACGGTTTACCCCGATACAGGCAAATGAAGAAACACCACTGGTTGTGAAGATCTGCAGCTTCTCTTATCGTAATGGAATTCCTGATGATGGTTCAGGTAATGGTGGCGGTTTTGTATTTGACTGCCGTGGAATTGATAATCCCGGCCGGCATGAAATATACAAGGAAGTGCACGGACGCGACAGGCCTGTAATGGAATACCTGGAACGACAAACCAGGATGCAGGATTTTCTTAATAGTGTTTTTGATATTGTTGATATAACTGTTGAAGCCTACATCAAACGGGGATTCACAAACCTGGCAGTGAATTTCGGATGCACCGGTGGTCAGCACCGGAGTGTATATGCTGCAGATGCACTTGCCCGTCATCTTAGAAATAAATACAAAGTCAATATCGACCTCTGTCATCTTGTTCAGGAAAAAAAGAACTGGAGTAACCCTCTCGTTCCGAAATCCGATTAAAGATTTTACTTTTTACCGCAAGCGTTTCACTTCGTGTGCAGTCTTGAAGTAATTGGTGCACCATACTGGTTTGCAATGGGGAGGAGGCGATCCCTGCTTTTTTGTGCACTGCTTAAATGTAGATTACATCAACGTTGGATTTGATTTTACATTTAGTGTAAGAGTACCTTTCCACTTTTTTTCTTGAAAAAAAGTGGAAAAGAACGCTATAAGCTTAAAACAATAGAAGAAAGCACTTTTATAAAAAGCAAAAAAGCATTTGCTTAAATGCTTTTACCCACCTGTCAGGTGAAGACTTAGAGACTCCATTCTTATTATGTAATTTTGCCGCTACTATATGAATAGTCAAACAAAGAATAACATCCGTATCGTTACAGCCGCTTCTCTTTTCGACGGACATGATGCAGCGATCAATATTATGCGTCGTATCCTGCAAAGCAAAGGGGCTGAAATCATTCATTTGGGACACAACCGTAGCGTAGCAGAAATTGTTGAATGCGCCATTGAAGAAGATGTGCAGGGTATAGCCATCACTTCTTACCAGGGAGGTCATGTTGAATTCTTCAAATACATGAAAGACCTCCTCGAAGAAAACGGCTGTGGTCACATTAAAATTTTTGGTGGCGGTGGCGGTACCATCCTGCCGCAGGAAATAAAAGAACTTCACGATTACGGAATTACCAGAATATATTCTCCGGATGATGGAAGAAGAATGGGACTTGAAGGAATGATTGAAGATGTGATCCGCCAATGCGATTTCAATCTTAATGGAAATGGCGCTTACAATAAACCAATGACCACCGGCGAATTAAAGGATATCCGGAAAATCGCCAGGCAAATTACAAATGCAGAAAATGGTCAGTCAACCAGCTTCCGGCAACCAGCTACCGATAAACACTCTTCTCCTGTAATTGGAATTACGGGAACAGGCGGAGCTGGTAAATCATCTGTTACAGATGAAATTGTGAGGCGTTTCCTGAATGCTTTCAACGATAAAACCATTGCTGTTGTTTCAGTAGATCCTTCAAAGAAAAAAACAGGCGGTGCACTCCTTGGCGACCGCATCCGGATGAATTCCATTTCCTCCCCCCGAGCGTATATGCGTTCACTCGCTACCCGCGAAAGTGACAAGGCATTGAGTGAATATGTACAGGAGGCTATTGATATCTGCAGGAATGCACAGTTTGACATGATCATTCTCGAATCTGCGGGTGTTGGACAAAGTGATGCATCCATCCTGGATTACTGCGATGTTAGCCTGTATGTGATGACGCCCGAATACGGCGCTGCATCACAACTTGAAAAGATCAACATGTTAGATTATGCCGACCTGATCGCAATTAATAAATTTGATAAAGCTGGTGCTCTCGATGCCTTACATGATGTACGCAAGCAGTTTAAACGAAATCACCAGAAGTGGAATGCAAAAGATGAAGAACTTCCGGTTGTAGGAACCATTGCAGCACAATTCAACGATTCAGGAATTAATGAATTGTTTGAAAAGCTGATGACAGTTGTTTCTGAAAAGGGTGCTACAAAATTTCACATCAATGGTAGCGCTATACTGAAACATACGGATACTACTACAAAATCCCAGATCATACCCCCTAAGCGTGTCCGTTATCTTTCCGAAATTTCTGAAAGCAACCGCGGTTATGATGTATGGGCATCCGATCAGGCAACGATTGCAACCAAACTTTACCAGCTGAACGGTGTTCTGTCAATGGAAGGAATTCAAAACCGTTCAGATCTTGAAAATTTGAAAAAGAAACTGGAAGAGCAGCTCCATGCAGATTGCCGGCACCTCATGAAACACTGGCCGGATATCCGTGAAAAATATAATGCGGACTATTTTGAATATGAGGTTAGAGGAAAGAAAATAAAACAGCCCCTTACAACAACATCGCTTAGCGGAACAAAAGTTCACAGGGTGGTATTGCCAAAATACAACGACTGGGGTGATATCCTAAGGTGGCAGCTACAGGAAAATATTCCCGGTGAGTTTCCTTATACCTCTGGTGTTTTTGAATTGAAACGGCAGGGTGAAGATCCTACGCGGATGTTTGCAGGTGAAGGAGGGCCGGAACGAACAAACAAAAGATTCCATTACGTTTCACTTGAACAACCTGCGATACGTTTGTCAACCGCATTCGACAGTGTAACACTTTATGGAGAAGATCCTGATTCCCGCCCTGATATTTATGGAAAAATCGGCAACAGCGGCGTCAGCATCGCCACTGTTGATGATGCAAAAAAACTTTACAGCGGGTTTGACCTCTGTGATGCAAAGACCTCAGTTTCGATGACCATTAACGGTCCGGCACCCATGCTTCTTGCATTTTTTATGAATGCAGCAATTGACCAGCAATGTGAAAAATGGATTACAGAAAATAATAAGTGGCAGGATGTGAATGAAGCTTTCCAAAAAAAATTCGGTCACGATACACGTCCATTGTATTATAATCCATCTTCCCCGGAACGTTTGCCACAGGGAAATGATGGTTTGGGACTAAAGCTTCTTGGTCTTAGTGGTGATGAGGTTCTTCCGCAGGAAATTTATCAAACAATAAAGGCACAGGCTCTTTCGCAGGTACGCGGCACTGTTCAGGCAGATATTTTGAAAGAAGACCAGGCACAGAATACCTGCATTTTCTCAACGGAATTTGCACTGAAGCTCATGGGAGATGTGCAGGAATATTTTATTGAAAATAAGGTCCGCAACTTTTACAGCGTTTCGATTTCAGGTTATCACATTGCCGAAGCAGGAGCAAATCCAATTACACAACTCGCATTTACCCTCGCAAACGGTTTCACCTATGTTGAATATTATCTGAGCAGGGGAATGAACATCGACGATTTTGCACCCAACCTTTCATTTTTCTTCAGCAACGGAATGGATCCCGAGTATAGTGTAATAGGGCGCGTTGCAAGAAGAATATGGGCAAAGGCGATGAAAATTAAATATAAGGCCAATGAACGTTCACAGAAATTAAAATATCATATCCAGACTTCAGGAAGATCACTGCATGCACAGGAAATTGACTTTAATGATATCCGTACTACACTGCAGGCCCTGTATGCGATTTACGACAACTGCAATTCTCTTCATACCAATGCTTATGATGAAGCCATAACAACGCCTACTGAAGAAAGTGTAAGGCGGGCTATGGCCATTCAGTTAATCATCAACCGGGAACTCGGTACGGCAAATACAGAAAATTTTATACAGGGATCTTTCGCGATTGAACAACTTACCGACCTTGTTGAAGAAGCAGTTTTGAGTGAATTCGACAGGATCACAGAACGTGGTGGTGTACTTGGAGCCATGGAACGTATGTACCAGCGAAATAAAATTCAGGAAGAAAGTCTTTATTATGAACATCAGAAACATACGGGCGCTTTACCACTCATTGGTGTAAATACTTTCCTCAGTAAAAATGGAAGTCCAACTATTCTTCCAAATGAAGTTATCCGTTCAACAAAAGAAGAAAAAGAACAGCAGATCCAGAACCTGCAGGCTTTCTGGAAAAGAAACGGCGATAAATCAGACGATGCGCTAAACCGTTTAAAAGCTGCTGCCATCAGTAACGAAAATTTATTTACTGAATTAATGGAAACTGTAAAGTACTGTTCGCTCGGTCAAATCACGAGAGCGTTATATGAAGTTGGTGGGCAATATAGGAGGAATATGTAGTGACGGCTACAAGCTGCAAGCCTCAAGCTACAAGCTTCAAGATGTGAAATTCAAAAATTAAAAACGGTTTATCATTTAATCTTAATCATCCGTGCAATCCGTGAAATCTGTGATAAAAAAAGCATCCCGGATTTCCAGGATGCTTTATAGTTGAAGATGCACAGGCCTAACGTTGAATAACGATTCTTTGCGTTTCTATTTTTCCATTTACATTCACCTCGATCAGGTAAACACCGGCTGCTTCTTTATTCAGGTCAAATTGAACTGGTAATTTACCATTCAACTGAACTGTTTTTTTCTGCACAAGTGTTCCGTTTGAATTATACACTGCTATTTCTGCTTTACCGCTTCCAGGAAGTTTCAATTCAAATTGTCCGCGTGATGGATTTGGCTGAACAGTTGTGATACCGGTAGTTTCTTCAGGAGTAAAATTTTTCACCTTTGCTACTTCATGAATCTCCATAATACATGCACCGAGCATATCACCATGTTCCGCAAGATGCGCGGGAACTGCATTTGGACTAATGCAGATCTCATGTGCATTACCAGGGTTACCTGGTGGAATATGACAAACAATAACCTTTTCCATTTTGTTTCCACACCGGATATCTTTAACTGTAATGATGGTGCTTGCTACAGTGGTGCATCCGGATCCGTCAGTGATAACAACTGAATAAGTATGATTTCCAACAGTACCAGGAGTTACATTAATAGAAGTAGAAGTTGCTCCTGTTGACCAAACAAAATGGTAAGGAGCCGTTCCACCTGTTGGCACAACGGTAAGTGGAAGTGAAGAAGGACCATAGCCAATGTAAATGGTATTTGCCAAACCACCCGGATTTACTGCAAATACATTCGGAATACCTCCAGTAAGTGAAGCATTAACTACAACAGTTGTACTGCATGAATTTGTATTTCCGCTTGCATCTTTTACAGTCCACCTGATCATACTTGTTCCCGGATTAAATGCACCACTTGCATCCATGCTATTGCCTGTTCTGATTGTTGCACCCGTTATGGAATAAGAAACTTCAGTAATACCGCAGGCATCGCTGGCATCCGGTACTGGAATGTTATAGTTTCCTGTGTTGCTGAAACAAAGATTCACCGGTGTAGCAGAACATGTAATGACCGGGGAGATATTATCGGTTGTATTACTTACTTCAAAAATCCCGTCAGTTGAAACACCTTCAGCATCGGTAACTGTTAACCTGTATGTGCCTGCAGTCAGATTGGAGAGATCTTCCGTTGTTGCACCATTCGACCACAAATAAGAATATGGAGCAACACCACCGGTAGCGGTAATATCAACAGCTCCATTTGTAAGTCCGCAGGATGTATTGGTAGCAACACCGTTGACATGCATTTCTTCTATAAATGATGTAGTACCGATATTCACACGCTGATCATTGATGGCGGCACCTGTGGCACCGGTAAAACCCCAATAAACATATGGATTACCTGCAAAGATGTTAGCAATGATATCATTGGAATAAATGAATGTATTGCCCAGGTAATTAACGGTCATTGTATGCGTGGATGCATCCCATGCAAATATTGCAGAATGATAAAGATTATCTTCTATGTTAGGCAAGGTATAATATCCTGCATTGGCACCTGAATGTGTAACATCACCATTTTGCATGAATGCAAGGTGGTCCTGCGGAGGATCAAACCTGTCTGTATTCTGCCAAGTGTCAAATTCAACCGCAAGTGATGGATGAATGCCGAAGTAGCCGATACCGCCTCCCTGGCCACCAATACCCGAACTTAATGGCTGCAGCACGAATGCCACACCATCAGCACCACCACCATCAAGACGACCCAGATTTAAATCTGCATTGATTACAAAATTATACCTGAGGTCGAGCCTCACCTGGTACCACACAGAGCCACCCTGATCGGTGGTTTCATGTGTAAGTCTGAATTCATTACCACCAAGATTTTCAGCAGTTCCATTAATTACATACTGGGCGTTAGCAATCATTGCAGCCCATAGAAATAAAAAGCAGGTAAACAATTTTCTCATAATAATAGTTTTGATGAACTCCGCGCAGGAGAATACATGTTTATTGATTCAGCAATTAAAGAATCCCGTAGTGTAATTGGAGTGTTAGCAGTGTTTCTCAGAGAAGAATTATAAATGTAGGTGATTTTGTCATGTGAATTGGCGAAGAGGAATCATATAAATTACGTAGCTGGTAGGTATTGGGTACTAGGGTATTCAGGTATTGAGTATTCAAGTATTTGGAATTGGGGATTTGGGAATAGGAAATTGGTTTCCATAATATTTTTCTGTTCGAAAAGAAGGTCCCCTCTCCTTTGGAGACGGGAAGGGGGTGAGGTGTTACTTCGAGGAGAGAATGGCTGAGCTGTTTAACAAGAGGACAGGGAACAAAGAACAATAGAATTGTTTGCAGGAAAAAGAAATTGAGCTAAGTCAGGGGGCCGTAAAAGTTCTGTTAACAGCAGCCGCGATTCCTTTTCTTACACTATCTTCCCCTCTTCATGAAAACGATTTTATCGCTGTGCCTGTTTTTGTTTTTTCTAACGTCACAAGCACAGACTTTCGATTCTACTCTTACCCGTTATGGTAATGAATTCCAGACAGAAAAAGCCTATCTGCAATTCGACAAATCTGCCTATTACCCGTCGGAAACAATATGGTTCAAGGCATATGTGCTGGAAGGAATAACACCGGCTGTAGTAAGCAAAACATTGTATGTGGATTACATTGGCGATGATGGAACCGTTTTATCTCATATTGTTAGTCCTTTGGTAGATGGTGTTACCAATGGCCAGGTTCTGATACCAACAGACTATAAAGGAAACTTCCTTCATGTTCGTGCGTATACCCGTTGGATGCTGAATTTTGATACTGCATTTCTTTTTTCATCAGACATCCGGATTTTGAAAACTTCCCCCGGACAAATTGCGAAGCAATCAGCCAGGCCATCTATAGCTTTTTTTCCTGAAGGCGGTGATATGATTGCTGATTTAAAAAGCAAAGTTGCTTTCAAAGCTACAGATCAGTGGGGAAGGCCATTGAAAGTGAAAGGTGTTATTGTTGATGAAAAAGGATCATATATAGATTCAATAAAAACCATTCATGACGGAATGGGGTATGTTTCCATTCAACCTGTATCGGGATCAAAGTATACAGCAAGATGGAAAGAGGAAAGGGGCACTGTATATACAACGGATCTCCCGGTTGTGAAGAATGATGGAATTGCAATGCATGTTGAGATCAGCGGAACAAAAAGAATTATAACAGTAAGTGCACCAAATAATTCAAACAGCCATTATGAAACCCTTCACCTGGTAGGCACGCTCAACCAGCTGAAGGCCTTTAATACTGAAATCAAATTTTCAGGTGCATCTTCTGCCCGGAGAATTATTCCAACAGAAAACCTTCCATCCGGAATACTTACTATAACCGTATTTGATTCAGATTGGAATGCAATCGCGGAACGCATTACATTTATTAATAATCATGAATTTTCTTTTGAAACTTCTCTGGAAGTAAAAAGATGGGGATTAAGCAAACGCAAGCGGAATGAATTTGAAATAACAGTGCCCGATAATGTCCAGGGAGCGAATTTATCCATCGCCATTACAGATGCTGCAATTGAACGGGATTCATCATCCAATATTTTGTCACAGCTTTTATTGACATCCGAGTTAAAGGGAAATGTTTTCCATCCTGCCTATTATTTTAGTTCAGACAATGATTCAATGCAGCAGCAATTGGATCTTGTAATGTTGACAAATGGCTGGAGAAGATTTAAATGGGAGGATGTTGCGAAAGGAAAATTACCCCAGATCAATTATACAAAAGACACATCTTATCTCAATCTTTCAGGTAAACTGTTTGGTGTTGCAAAAAGCCAGTTGAGCGGAAAAGAATCCATTGTTCTCCTGGTAAAAGATCTGGATTCTTCTGTGAAGATGCTGATCGTTCCGATCAATCGCGATGGCACTTTTACCGAACCAAACATCATGTTGTTTGATACAGTGCAGGTTTACTATAGTCTCAAATCAAAATTACTTAGCCAGGCTGAAGCAAGATTCATGACTGAACGTTTGCCCGCACCGAACTACGGGGCATTCAGTAAAAATTTTATTCCTGCAGACCCCAATACAGATACAACGGGCAACTGGTATCATAGTGCTTATGCTGCTCAGGCCAACCGGCTTGAAGAAATGAGAAGGGGCCAGGTGATGGAAGCTGTAATTATAAAAACAAAAACGAAAGCACCTGTTGATATTCTTGATGAAAAATACAGTTCTGCCTTGTTTAGCGGTGACGGATATAAATTTGATCTGGTTAATGAACCAACAGCAGGTTCGTATGCAACAATATTCGATTACCTGCAGGGAAAGGTTGCCGGACTGATGATCACAACAGCCGGCGGAACACCTTCCCTTAGCTGGCGTGGCGGCGCTCCTTCGCTATATCTGGATGAAATGCCCGCGGATGCCGATTTGCTGTCCAATATACCCGTAAGCGATGTAGCACTGGTAAAAGTATTCCGTCCACCTTTTACAGGAGGTTCCAATGGTGGCAATGGTGCCATCGCCATTTATACTAAAAGAGGAAATGATGCACGAAGTACATCGCAGGGCCTCAGCAAAAACAGGGTAACGGGATATTCTCCCATTCGTGAATTTTATTCTCCCAACTATGATGCGTTTGATCCTCGTAACGACCAGGCAGATATGCGTACAACACTATATTGGAATCCTGTATTGTCCTTTAATACCAACAAACGAAAAAATACAGTAGTTTTTTATAATAATGACATAACCAGGTCCTTTCGTGTTGTGATTGAAGGAATGTCCAAAGAAGGCCTGCTGACACATTTTGAACAGGTGGTGGAATAGACGATGTAAGATTGTTGGAAGATTTTAGTATAAGAATAATTTTCCATGCCTGCCGGCAGGCAGGAATATTCAATGTTCAATAAACAAGTGTGTTCGAATTTTTAATGATGACTGTTAGTTCAAACCTGAACCTTGAAAATTGAAAATTGAATATTGAAAATTATTCAAAGACCTTCAAGACCAATATCCATTCCAAGGCAACTAATTACTATCCATTCACGTAAATTGATATAATGGCCCGTATCAAGGTCGATCTCCATGATATTTATAATAACAGCGCGGCAATTGACAAAGCTCTTCAACAGGCTTTTGATGATGCCATATCACGGCGGATCCGTGAAGTAGAAATTATTCCGGGAAAGGGAAGCGGCCAGCTACGGAAGAAAGTTGAACGCTTTCTTCAGCAACCACATATAAAACCCTTATATCATCGTATAGAAAATGACTCGCGAAATTTCGGACGGCTCTTCGTTTATTTTAAATTTTAAACAACCTGTACAAAGGTGGCATGAGAATTTCAGCAAATCAATCATGCAACCGTCCAGGCCGCCACTCATTTACTGGGTGCGAACTTTTTTTTCTGTGTTGGGCTGCTCCGTACTTTTCCTGGCTGGAAGAGCTCAGGGACCGCAACAACTCGTATCCGTTCCTGTTGGAAATGGTATCACTGTTAATGGATGGCTTTACCTCCCTGCAGACTACCAGTCCTCTACAAAACAATACCCGGTTGTTTTATTTTATCATGGGGCAGGTGAAGCTGGTACCAATCCGTACCTGATGTTTAATAACGGGATTCCCCAGCTGATATCGCAGGGAATGCGGCCGGATAATATTTTAAATCCGGTTGATGGACAGCGTTATTCATTTATCGTTCTTTCATTGCAGCACTGGTCGTGGAGTCCCGATCCGGAATGGCTTCCTTTACAGGTTTCATGGCTGAAACAACGCTACAGGATTGATACTTCCCGGATTTATCTTACCGGTTTAAGTGCAGGCGGACAGGAAGCATTCAAAAGCATCGTTACAAGTGCATCACTCAGTAAACTGGTAGCAGCAGCAGCACCCATGAGTCCACCTGCAATGGGAAATTACGACATGTCGCTTGTGAGGATCTACCGGATAAAAACCTGGTTTTTTTCAGGTAATTCTGATCCACTGACACCTACAGTGCAACATTATTATGCTCAATGCGACAGTGCATCTCCGGGTTCAAGCCGCATGTATGTTTATTCCGGTGGTCACTGTTGCTGGAATACATGTTATAATATTTCCTGGCGGGAACCATTATCCGGGTTGTCGTTATGGCAATGGTTCCTGGCATTTAGAAAAGAAGCACCCTTGTTTTTAAAGTTCACAGATTTTAAAGTCACTGACCTGGGAAATAAAATTATACGCATAGATTTCAGTTGTGAAAATCCGAATGGGAATGAAAACTTTTTTATCCGTATAAAAGTGAATGGAATCATACGAAAGGTTGAAGTAAGTTACCTCGACCGCATCGGAACA
>JBJMLW010000267.1:0-2631 GCA_045805105.1 Flavisolibacter sp.
GATTAAAAAGCATTCCGTTTTTGAAGGACGTAATTTTATCTACGGTCTGCCCGAATTGAACCGTGATGCCATCAGGTCTGCATCGAACATTGCCAACCCTGGTTGTTTTGCTACTGCCATTCAGCTTGGATTACTTCCACTTGCGAAAGAACATATTCTTGATGAAGTTTATTCAACTGGCATTACAGGTTCTACCGGTGCAGGGCAGGGACTTTCCGTTACCTCTCACTTCAGCTGGCGTGCAAATAATATACAGGCATATAAAACCCTCACACATCAGCACCTCAAAGAAATTCACCAGTCTGTTCACCAGTTGCAACCAGATTTTCCTGATGCACCTGTTGATGAAGGAGGAATAAATTTTGTTCCCTGGCGTGGCGATTTTACAAGGGGGATTTTTATAAGTTCGATGTTAACCATGAGCTCATATAAAATTGACAAGCTGGTTGACGTATATCATAGCTTTTACCAGGATCACCCTTATACAATCCTTAGCCAGAGAGAAATTTTTCTCAAGCAGGTTGTAAATACAAATAAATGCGTTGTTCAGCTGGAGAAGGTTGGCTCAAAGGTGGTCATTCATTCTGCAATTGATAATTTACTGAAGGGAGCATCTGGACAAGCAATACAGAATATGAACCTGATGTTCGGACTGGATGAATGTGCGGGCTTGCATCTGAAGGCATCAGCATTTTAATATTAAACAATGAAAACAGCCATCATCGGAGGAGGAAATATCGGCAGGGCACTTGCGGAAGGTCTCATCAGGTCGGGCGTGTGCAAATCTGAAGATATTACTATAACCAGGAGACAGGTGTTTGCTCTAACAGGCCTTAACAGCCAGGGATTTCATACAACGACCGATAATGCAAAAGCCGTAAAAAATTCGCAGGCTGTTTTTATCTGTGTGCTGCCTCAGCAACTCGATACTGCACTGGATGAAATCAGCAATGCTATAGATCTGAAAAACCAGCTTGTTGTTTCAGTAGTTACCGGTGCGCATACACAGGTTTTCCAGGACAAACTTGGTAAAGATCTCCGCATCATCAGGGCAATGCCTAATACAGCAATGAAAGTGGGTGAAAGCATGACGTGCCTTTCCGCAGTGAATGCCACAGCATCAGATCTGCAGCTGGTTGAAAAGCTTTTTAATACAATGGGTCAATGCCTGGTGATAAATGAAGAAATGATGAGTGCCGCTACTGCATTATGCGCATGTGGTATTGCATTTTTTCTAAGAACAATCCGTGCTGCTTCACAGGGTGGTGTGGAAATTGGATTTCATGCTGCTGATGCGTTGAAAATAGCATCTCAAACAGCATTCGGAGCGGCAAAGCTCCTCATATGAAACGGAACGCACCCCGAAGAAGAAATAGATAAGGTCACTTCTCCTAAGGGATGTACAATTGCGGGTTTGAATGAAATGGAGCACCAGGGTTTGAGTTCTGCACTGATCAAGGGTATCAGGCTCTCATCAAATATTGCCAACAATTTATACAAGCAAACATGAAACTATTTGACGTTTATCCCATAAATGAAATCAACATAACACGGGCAAAAGACTCTTTTGTATGGGATGAGAATGGTGTTCAGTACCTTGACATGTATGGTGGACATGCGGTAATTAGCATTGGTCATGCACATCCCCACTGGGTCAAACGCATTGAAGAGCAGCTTGGCAAAATCTCCTTTTATTCCAACTCTGTTGAAATACCTCTTCAGAAAGAACTTGCAGACAAACTGGGAAAGATCAGCGGAAAAAATGATTACCAGTTGTTTCTCGTAAATAGCGGAGCTGAAGCCAACGAAAATGCAATGAAGCTTGCTTCGTTTCATACAGGAAGAAAAAAGATTGTTGCTTTCAGTAAATCCTTTCACGGAAGAACCTCACTTGCAGTTGCGGCAACAGACAATAAAAATATTGTTTCACCAATTAACGAAACAGACAACATAACTTTCCTTCCTTTCAACGATGAAGCTGCGTTAAGGAATTATTTCAGCCAGCATGGCAAAGAAACAGCCGCTGTGATTATTGAAGCAATCCAGGGTGTTGGGGGTATTATTTGTGCCACTGATAATTTTTTGAAGGCAATACGCGAAGTATGTAATGAAAGCGGAACGCTTTTGATAGCTGATGAAGTTCAGTGCGGATATGGAAGAACCGGTAAATTTTTTGCCATGGATCATGCTGGTGTTAAGGCAGACATATACAGCATGGCGAAAGGAATGGGAAATGGATTTCCAATTGGAGGAATTTTAATTGCACCTCATATCAAACCAAAACATGGTATGCTGGGTACCACCTTTGGGGGAAACCATCTCGCTTGTGTAGCAGCGCTTGCCGTTCTGGAAGTAATAGAAAATGAAAACCTGGTTGAAAATTCAGAACAACAGGGAAATTACCTGATGAAGCAATTGCATAAAATTGATTCAATACGGAATGTTAGAGGGCGCGGCCTGATGATCGGATTTGATGTGCCGGAAGAAATGAAAGAATTACGCAAAAACCTGTTACAGCACCACCACATTTTTACAGGAGAAGCAAAACCATATGTGATCCGTTTGCTTCCTTCACTTGCCATTGAAAAAAAACAGGTTGACATGTTTCTTCATTCTCTTGAAGAAGCATTA
>JBJMLW010000268.1:0-13389 GCA_045805105.1 Flavisolibacter sp.
CCCTGGCCCCAACTGAAAATTATGGAGCATACAGCTATCCGGGAACTGGACAATTTTAAAAATGATGTTGGAATCAAATTCCAGTTATACAATAGTCTCTTTACTTCTCTTCCCTTTCATCGTATTGAAAAAACCGGGATTCTTTTGTCCCTTTTTCTGAATCATTGCGAAGATGGCTTCCGCCGCAGGGATAGTCCGCATGAAATTGTACTGCAATTCTTTAAAAAATTTACGTCTATTCAAAATGAAAAAGAACAGACAGACCTGCTATACCGCTTTGTTCAATATGCAGAAAGGCAGGTTGTTCTATTCGATGCACTTGAAGACGCAGCCATCAAAGAAATCAATGATACAATAGGCATCGGTACACTGAAACAGTTGGAGAACAAAGTGATCCAGGAAGCAAAGCAGTCCATACTGACTGAAAAGCTGAAGGACTTTGCTGTTGAAATTGTTTTAACTGCACATCCCACGCAGTTTTATCCAGGTTCGGTGCTGGGTATTATTAATGATCTTTCCGGTGCATTGAAAAATAATGATGCGTCTCTCATTAACATGTACCTGCAGCAACTGGGTAAAACACCTTTGTTTAAAAAGCAAAGGCCTACACCTTACGATGAAGCAGTGAGCCTGATCTGGTACCTTGAAAATGTTTTTTATTACGCGGTAGGAAATGTGATCAGTTTTCTGAAAGAACATTTCCCTGATCTGAATCATGATGATAATCCCATTGTGAAAATGGGTTTTTGGCCTGGTGGTGACCGTGATGGAAATCCGAATGTAACGGCAGATATTACCGTAAAAGTTGCAGAAGCACTCCGTTCCGGAATTACACGGTGTTATTATAAAGACGTAAGGTCACTGAAAAGAAGATTGACGTTCAGGGGTGTTGATACCATACTGGCGGACCTTGAATCAAGATTGTATAATAATATTTTTGATCCGTCTGCTACCACGGAACTAAAGAAAGAAGATATACTGGACTCGCTCAATAGAATGCGTGAAATCATTGTTTATGAACACAATGGTTTGTTTTTATTTCTTCTTGATGAACTGATATGGAAGGTGCAGGTGTTTGGACTTCATTTTGCATCTCTTGATGTACGCCAGGAAAGTTCCGTGCACAACCAGGTTCTGGAAGCGATTGCTGAGAAAGAAAACATTTTGCCAAAAAATTATCACGACCTGCCGGAGACTGAGAAGATAAAGATAATTACAAATGTTAACGGATCGGCCAACCCGGAATTATATACAGAAATTGTTAAGGATACTCTTTTGTCATTTGATGCTATCCGGTCCATCAGGAAAACAAATGGAGAACAGGGATGTAACCGTTACATCATCAGCCAGTGTAGTTCTGTTTTGAATGTGCTGGAAGTGTATTCGCTTTTCCTTCTGACGGGATGGAAAGAAGATGAAATCAGGATTGATATTGTTCCCTTGTTTGAAACCATCGAAGACCTGAAGAATGCTCGCTCCGTTATGAAATCATTGTATGAAAATGAAATTTATCTCAAACACCTCGAACGGCGAAACCGCAACCAGACGATCATGGTTGGTTTTTCTGATGGAACAAAGGATGGCGGTTACCTCATGGCCAACTGGAGTATTTTCAAAGCAAAGGAAGAACTCACTGCCATATCAAAGGAGTATGAGATTGATGTAATTTTTTTTGATGGCAGGGGTGGTCCTCCTGCACGTGGCGGTGGTAAAACGCACAAGTTCTATGCATCGATGGGAAAAAATATTTCAACAAAGGAAATTCAGCTTACCATCCAGGGACAAACAGTCAGCACAAGCTTCGGTAATATTGATGCAGCGCAATTCAATATTGAACAGTTGCTGAATGCAGGTATCAGTAATGAAATATTTCCTGAAAATAGCAGAGCACTTCAACCGCAGCAGGAGGAGATCCTGCAGGAACTGGCAGATATCAGTTACGATTATTACAAACAACTTAAAAACCATCCTGATTTTTTAAACTATCTCACCGAGATCAGTCCATTGAATTATTACAGTGAAACCAATATCAGCAGCCGGCCTTCAAAGCGTGGTAAATCATTCCACCTTTCATTAAAGGACCTTCGTGCCATTCCATTTGTAGGCGCATGGAGCCAGATGAAACAGAATGTTCCAGGCTATTACGGGCTTGGTACCGCACTGGAAAAAATAGAACAGAAGGGTAAGCTAGGGGAGATCAGGCAGCTATATCAGCGCTCACTATATTTTAAAACACTGATTGATAATTGTGAGATGGCTATGAAGAAATCATTCTTCCCCCTTACTGCATATTTATCCCAGCATCCAAAATATGGTGAGATATGGAATATGATCTATGAAGAGTTTGAACGCACTTCAAAATACCTTCTTAAATTATCAGGGAAGTCTGAGCTGATGAGTGATTACCCGGTAGAAAAATTGTCCATCCAGATGCGCGAGCGCATTGTACTTCCACTTACAACCATTCAGCAATTTGCACTGGTGAAACTTCGTGAGGATAAAGATATCAGCGAACAGGATAAAGAAGTGCTTGAACGACTGGTTGTACGCACTGCATTTGGCATTATTAACGCTGGAAGGAATTCTGTTTAAACCAGCTGAACCTTTCCTGCAAGAAAACTTTGGTCTTTTGATTCAAGCGATGATGAGCCCATAAGAAATTCATCAACTTTTTTTGCGCACTCACGACCTTCGCTGATGGCCCATACAACCAGCGATTGTCCGCGTCGCATATCTCCTGCAGTAAATATTTTCGAAATACTTGTCTGGTAATTTTTTTCAGTTGCCCGTACATTTCCTTTTTCATCTCTTTCAACATCCAGCTCATTAAGTAATCCATCGTGCTGCGGATGAACAAATCCCATAGCAAGCAAAGCAAGCTCGCATGGTATTTCTCTTTCCGATCCGTTTACCTCTACAAAATGTGCAGGACGTCCATCTTCAGTATGTTTCCATTCCAGGTCAACAACTTTAAGGGCCCTGAGATTTCCTTCCGCATCACCAAGGAATTCTTTTGTGGCAATGGCCCATTGGCGGTGAGCACCTTCTTCATGCGATGATGTTATTTTCAAAGTCATCGGGTACGTTGGCCATGGCATATTTAAAGTTCTTTCTTCAGATGGCTTTGGCAGAAGTTCAAATTGTGTTATCGATAAAGCATACTGCCTGTTAGATGTTCCCACACAATCGCTGCCTGTATCACCACCCCCAATAACAACAATGTTTTTCTGGGTGGCGAGGATATTATCGTGTTTTAATTCCCTTCCGGCAACCCGGTTATTTTGTTGTGTGAGGAAATCCATTGCGAAATGAATTCCTTTTAATTCTCTTCCGGGGATTGGAAGATTGCGGGGTATGGTACACCCGCCTGCAAGAACAATGGCATGAAATTCCCGAAGCAGATCATTGATCCGCACATTTACACCAACATTGGCGTTACACCTGAAAACAATTCCTTCTTCTTCCAGAATTAAAATACGTCTGTCAACAACCCATTTTTCCAATTTAAAATCCGGAATGCCATAACGTAACAATCCGCCAGGTGCATCATCTCTTTCAAAAACTGTTACTGAATGACCCGCATAATTTAATTGAGCTGCAGCTGCAAGTCCTGCAGGTCCGGATCCTATTACGGCAACTTTTTTTCCTGTTCTGTAAGAAGGACGTTTTGCTTTTACGAACCCTTTATCAAATGCAATTTCAATAATATGCTTTTCAATTTCTTCAATGGTGATGGCAGGCTGATTGATGCCAAGCACACAGGCACTCTCGCAAGGTGCCGGGCAAATTCGCCCCGTGAATTCAGGAAAATTATTGGTAGACGAAAGAATTTCATACGCTTCAGCCCACGATTCCCGGTAAACAGCATCATTGAATTCAGGAATCAGGTTTCCCAGCGGACATCCACTATGACAGAATGGAACACCACAATCCATGCAGCGTGCTGCCTGCTGGTTCAGTTTCTGATCGGTGTACCGGTGAATGAATTCACGATAATCATGAATGCGTTCGGAAACCGGGCGCTTCGCCGGTAACTCACGGTCAAATTCCAAAAAGCCAGTTATTTTACCCATTACGTTCTAAGTTTGAGATTTGAAATTTGTGACCTGCCTTGCGGCAGGTTGAGAAGGAACACGGATTATTAATAGTTATGATTAGCACAGATTTAAATCATAACAAATCATAATCATCATAATAATCTGCGTTCCTTCTCTTATTGTTTCACATTTGACGTTTCACGTTTCACGTTTTACGATTGACGTTTCACGTTTCACGTTTCACGTTTCACGATTGACGATTGACGTTTCACGTTTCACGATTGACGCTGCCAGCACTTTCTTATAGTCCTTCGGAAACACCTTCACAAAATTTTTCAACTGGTTTTCAAAATCATTCAGTACAAATTTTGCTACGGTACTTCGTGTATAGGTAAAATGATCTTCAATCATCTGTCTTATTTCAGCAATATCATCAACGGATACGGGGTCGAGGTCAACCATTTCGTGGTTACACATGGTGTGGAAATTACCTTTTACATCATACACATAAGCTATTCCACCGCTCATGCCAGCTGCAAAATTTCTTCCTGTATCTCCAAGAACCACTACACGACCGCCGGTCATGTATTCACATCCATGGTCACCAACGCTTTCCACAACTGCATGCACACCTGAATTGCGTACGCAGAATCTTTCACCGGCCTTGCCTCTTATGAATGCCTGACCGGAAGTGGCTCCGTAAAAAGCAACATTGCCAATAATGATATTCTCTTCCGGTATAAATCGTGCTTCTGAAGGTGGGTATGCAACAAGCCGCGCGCCTGAAAGTCCTTTGCCGAAATAATCATTGGCATCTCCTTCTAGTTCCATTGTAAGTCCTTTCGCATTGAAAGCGCCAAAGCTTTGTCCCGCAGTGCCCCTGAATTTAATATGGATCGTGTCATCAGGAAGGCCGCATGAACCGTAACGTTTTGAAATTTCATGCGACAGCATGGTGCCCGCAGTTCTGTCTGTATTCAATATCAGGAACGAAGCTTTTACTTTTTCACCATTATGTAATGCAGGAGCGGCAATATCAAGCAGTTTCCAGTCAAGTATCTCTTCAAGCGCATGGTCCTGTTCTTCCTTTTGATACAAGCCCGTATATAATGAAGTCGGTTCTTTATATAAAACAGGAGACAGATCAAGTTTGCTGTATTTCCAGTGACGGATGTCATTGCGCACTTCAAGGCAATCAGATTGTCCAACCATTTCATTCACGGTTCTGAATCCTAATTCTGCCATGATCTCCCTGAATTCCTCCGTGATAAACCTGAAAAAATTTACTACATGATCAGCATTACCGGTAAATCTTTTTCTCAGTTCTGTATCCTGTGTTGCAATACCCACAGGGCATGTATTCAAATGACACTTCCGCATCATGATACAACCTTCAACAATCAGTGCTGCTGTTGCAATACCCCATTCCTCTGCTCCGAGTAAAGTGGCAATCGCAATATCACGTCCTGTTCTTAACTGGCCATCTGTTTGTACAACAACACGGCTGCGTAATTTGTTTTTTACCAATGTCTGGTGTGTTTCTGCAAGACCCAATTCCCACGGAAGTCCTGCATGCCTGATGGAACTGATAGGAGAGGCACCAGTTCCTCCATCATGACCGGAAATCAGCACCACATCAGCCTTTGCTTTTACCACACCTGCTGCAATGGTTCCTACACCTGCTTTTGAAACAAGTTTTACACTGATGCGTGCATCGCGGTTGGCATTTTTTAAATCGAAGATCAATTGTGCAAGATCTTCAATAGAATAAATATCATGATGCGGAGGAGGAGATATCAAACCAACACCAGGAGTCGCATGTCGAACTTTACCTATCCATTCATCAACCTTATGCCCGGGCAATTGTCCGCCTTCTCCAGGTTTTGCTCCCTGTGCCATTTTGATCTGCAGTTCATCTGCCATGCTCAGGTAATAACTGGTTACACCAAATCTTGCACTCGCTACCTGTTTGATGGAAGAGCGCATGGAATCACCATTGGGAAGATTGTTGTAACGCATCTCATCTTCACCACCTTCGCCTGTATTGCTTTTGGCACCAATTCTATTCATGGCAATGGCCAGTGTTGCATGTGCTTCGTGTGAAATGGATCCAAAGCTCATGGCACCTGTGGCAAAGCGTTTAAAAATGGATTCTGCTGATTCTACTTCTTCAAGTGGTATGGAAACCCTGTTGCGCCTGAATGAAAAAAGACTTCGGAGTGTACATGCCTTATCACTCTGGTCATTTACCAGCTTTGAATATTTTCTGAATGTATTGTAATTATTCAGCCGTGTTGCATATTGTAAAAGGTGTATGGTCTGTGGATTAAAAAGATGGAATTCACCTTTTCTTTTCCATTCATAAACACCCCCTGCTGGAAGTCTTTCAAACGGCTGTTCTTTTTTGCTGAATGCGAAATGATGTTTGGCAAGCGCTTCTTTTGCAATTTCATCAAGACCCATTCCTTCAATTCTTGAACTGGCACCGGTGAAATACTGATCAACAACATTTTTATTGATCCCGATGATCTCGAATATCTGTGCGCCCTGGTATGATTGCAAAGTAGAGATACCCATTTTCGAAAACACCTTCAGCAATCCATCATTCACTGCCTTTGTATAATTCTTTTTCAGCTGTGTACGGTCTCCCTGGTGAGCAACAGATAATTGATCGATGGTAGAAAGTGCGAGATAAGGATTTACAGCAGTGGCCCCAAACCCAATCAGGCATGCAAAATGATGCACTTCCCAAACATCGCCCGCTTCAATTACGATACCTACCTGTCCGCGCAAACCTTTACGGATAAGATGATGGTGAACGGCTGCTGTTGCAAGCAATGTAGGGATGGGTGCATGTTCCGAATCTATCGCACGGTCTGATAAAATAATCACTTCAAATCCATCTTCTACCGCGTCTGTAGCATAACGACACAAACGGTCAAGTCCTTTTTTGAGTGATCCACTTTTTCCATCTGCACGGAAATAAGTCTGTAATGTTTTTGCCTGGAAAATCCCTGTATCAATACTTCTGATTTTTTCCAGTTCGTGATTGGTTAGTACGGGGTGTTTGAGTGCAACACTGTGACATGATAATGGATCTTCCTGCAACAGGTTTCCATTGTTACCAACAAAAGTCGCCAGCGACATCACCATGCGTTCCCGTATGGGATCAATCGGCGGATTGGTAACCTGCGCAAATAATTGTTTGAAATAACTGCTCAGGTGTTGGGGCTGATCACTGAGTATGGCAAGAGGAACATCAGCACCCATCGAACCTATAGGTTCTTTTCCATCAATTGCCATTGGCCTGATGATATTGTCGAGGTCTTCTGTTGAATAACCGAATGCTTTCTGATATTTGAAAACCTGGTCATGCTCCAGCTCTGTAAAAAGAACACGCGGTTCCGGCAACTCTTCGAGCCTGATCTTGTATTTGTTCAGCCATTCTGCATATGGTTTCTGGCTGCAGATCGTCTGTTTTAATTCTTCGTCACTGATAATTCTTCCCTGCTCCAGGTCAACAACAAACATTTTACCCGGTTGTAGTCTACCTTTTTCTTTGATCATTGAAGGATCAACAGGAAGCACACCTGTTTCAGATGCCATGATCACGCGATCATCTGTGGTAACACAATACCTTGATGGCCTTAGTCCATTACGGTCAAGTGTGGCACCAATCACTTTTCCATTGGTAAATGAAATGGAAGCGGGACCATCCCATGGTTCCATGAAGGACGCATGAAATTCATAAAAGGCTTTTTTCACCGGGTCCATCAGGTCGTTATCATCCCATGCTTCAGGAATCAGCATCATCATTACATGTGGCAATGATCTTCCGCAAAGTGTAAGCAGTTCAATCATGTTATCGAGACATGCGGAATCCGATTGTTCTCCAGTAATAATCGGTAACAGCATTTCCATTTCTTCCCGTGTGAAATAAGGTGCTGTAAAATTTTTCTCACTTGTCTTCAGCCAGTTCAGGTTTCCCTGAAGTGTATTGATTTCACCATTGTGTGCAATGTATCTGAACGGCTGTGCGAGTTTCCACGATGGAAATGTATTGGTAGCAAATCTCGAATGCACAAGTCCGAAAGATGAAACCATTCTCTTATTACCCAGGTCGGGGTAATAGGTACGAAGCTGCATGCTGGTCAGCTGTCCTTTATAAACAACGGTTTTATAAGAGAATGATGCGATGTAAAATCCGATGGCATCTTTTCTTACCGTATTGTTGATGGTATGTGATGCATAGTTGCGCAGCAGGAAAAGCTTGCGCTCAAAATCTTCCGCGTTCGTAATATGATCCGGACAGGCAACAATCACCTGTTCCATTTCAGGTTCAACAGTGAGTGCAGAAACACCGATCTGGTCGGGGTGAACCGGAACTTTTCGGTACACAAGAATTTCAAGTCCAAGTTTTTCAGCACACCTGTTGAAAATATCGCGGCATTCTTCTCTCAGCCGGATGTCTTTTGGAAAAAATAAAACGCCGACACCATATTTCCCAAACGGTGGAAGATGAATGCCGAGTCTTACACATTCATCGAAGAAAAATTCATGTGGCATTTGTACCATAATACCCGCACCGTCGCCTGTATTATTCTCACAACCGCATGCACCACGGTGTTCCATGTTCTCGAGAATGGTAAGCGCATCAGAAATGATCTGGTGAGATTTATTGCTTTTGATATTGGCAACGAAGCCGATACCACACGAATCATGTTCAAAAGCAGGGGAGTATAGTCCTGTTTTACTTGCCATAACGAAAACACAATTAAGCCTTCAGGCTGGTGAATGTTGATAGCAAGCGAAGCCGTATGAAAATAGGGAAATTTTCTCTAACCCGCGGCGTTCATTTGCAAGTGTTGGAAAAGGGTGGAAAACCAGTGGGAGAAGGGATTGGGGATCAGGGATTCGGAGCTGCTTGTTAATCAAAAGTTTCCTTATAGAACGAAACGTTCCCCTCTCCTTTGGAGAGGGGAAGGGGGTGAGGTCTAACGTTGAATATATTATATAGTTGAATCCATTAGGAAATCTCTAATCCCCAATCCCTTTTACTTTACTCATCCATTCCAACACCAACTCCGCTATTCTTACATGCTCAGTAAGAAAGCCATCATGCCCGTAAATGGAATCGATTTCGTGAAAGGTGGAATTCGGGATATTATCGGCGAGATTTTTTACTTCCGGTATTGGACAAAGAAGATCATTTTCAATTCCAATGATCAACGTATTCTGCCGGATCTGCTGAAGAACTGAAGCCACATTGTTGCTTCTGTTCCTGGATAAATTATGACTATCCATTGCTTTTGATAAGGTCCAGTAAGTGTATGCATGAAATCTTTGCGCAAGTTTATTTCCCTGGTGAAGGATGTATGACGATGCTTTGAAGTGATCTAATTTATTCAGATCAGGTTCGTCCTGTGTTAGTTTGTATGTGTTGTAATTGCGATAGGTAAGCATGGCGATGGCGCGTGCGGCTTTAAGACCTTCTTTTCCTGCTTCAATTTTATCAGTTTTCCATGTTGCATCTGCTTCAATCGCCAGCCGTTGTGCTGTATGTATGGCGATACCCCATGCCGTTTCGCGTGCACATGTAGCAAGAAGAAAAAGACGATCTGTAAGTTCTGGTTGCATCACCACCCATTCCAGTGCCTGGTAACCACCCATGCTTCCGCCGGAAAGCAGATATAAATTTTTCAGACCCAGATGATCAAAAAGTAAACGGTGTGCGTTCACCATATCGCGTATCGTAATCAATGGAAAATCGTGCAGGTAAGCTTTTCCTGAAGCAGCATTTTTGCTTCCCGGACCTGTGCTTCCATAACATGAACCAAGTATGTTGGCACAAATAATAAAATGGTGTTCAGGATCAATCACACATCCTTTACCCACCACACCAGGCCACCACTCCATTACATCGGAATTAGCTGTTAATGCATGACAAATCCATATTGCATTTGATTTTTCTTCGTTGAGTTTTCCATATGTGTGATAGGCAATGGAAATACCATCAAGATATTTTCCACTCTCCAGTTCAAAACGGCCATCGAAATTGAAATACTTCATCTTTTCCATCCGGGCGTAAAGTAAAGACATGCATGAATTAGATTTGCAAAATTGTTGGGAAGAAGCTACGAGCTTTGAGCTGCGAGCTTCGAGATCTGAGATTCGTACTATGGTCATGGTCTATGGTCCATGGTCTATAGCATCACACATAAATCCTTTACATGGACCAGAACAGAGTTACAAAAGCGATCCGGACACAGGTAAACCGCACAGATGAAATGGAACATGCATCGCCCCTTTTCCTCACGAGCAGTTTTTGTTTTGATGATGCAGAATCCATGCGTGCGGCCTTTGCCGATGAATCTGATGATAATATTTACAGCCGGTTCAGTAATCCGTCTGTAAAAGAATTTGTAGACAAGATCTGTATCCTGGAAGGCGCGGAAGATGGATTCGCTACCGCATCGGGTATGAGTGCCGTGTTTGCTTCTTTTCTTGCCCTGCTTAAAAGTGGTGACCATCTCATTTCATGTAATGCGGTTTTTGGAAGTACACATACCGTAATTACAAAATTTTTACCGCGGTATGGCATTGAGTTTACTTATGTACCGGCAGGAAAGCCTGATGAATGGGAAAAGGCGATCCGTCCGAACACAAAAATGATCTTCATTGAAACTCCAACCAATCCTGCGCTGGAGATGATTGATATGGAAGTTGTTTCTGCACTTTGTAAAAAGCATCAGCTGATATTCAATGTTGATAATTGCTTTGCCACACCGGTGAACCAGCGGCCTGTTGATTATGGTGCTGACCTCGTTGTTCATTCTGCTACAAAATGGATCGACGGACAGGGGAGGACACTGGGTGGTGTGGTTGTGGGAAAAAGTGCTTTGATCTATGATATCTATCTTTTTTGTCGTGCCACAGGCCCAGCACTTTCACCATTCAATGCCTGGGTACTCAGCAAGGCAGTTGATACGCTAGATGTGAGAATGGAACGACATGCATCAAATGCACTGGCCATTGCACAAAAACTCGAAGGTCATCCAAAGATTTCCTGGCTGCGTTATCCGTTTCTTCCATCGCATCCGCAACATGCCATCGCGCTGAAACAAATGAAAAATGGTGGCGGTATTTTTTGTTTTGAACTGAAGGGAGGTATTGAAGCAGGAAGAAAATTTCTTGACAACCTGAAAATGCTTTCTCTTACAGCCAACCTTGGGGATACAAAAAGCATTGCTTCTCATCCGGCAAGCACCACACATGCAAAACTCACTCCGGACGAAAGGGCTGAAATCAATATTACTCCCGGTCTGATTCGGATTTCTGTTGGACTGGAATACTGGGAAGATATATTAAATGACATCTCCCAGGCCTTAGAGGTATGTTAACCACAGAGACACAAAGCGCACGGAGTCTCACAGTGATCCTCTGTGTCCCTGTGTCTCCGTGGTTCCGTAATTCAAAAAAAATTACCCTACTAAGATTGTAGGGTAATAAAATTTCCTATATTTGGATAATTCCGCTTGATTCATGAATCAAACAACAATACATAAAATTATTTGCTGCCTTTCTGCTCTTGCTACCAGTAAGGCATCATGTTGTTGTTGCTGATCTCCTGGTGCGTGCCCGTCTGCACGCCGATTGCCTGCTATAAATAGACTCATCCTGCTGACCCTGTAAGTTTCATTTGAACAACCAACGTTCATGATTAGTATAAAAGGTAAAATAATTTTTGCTGGTGCTGGTCCCGGCGACCCGGAATTGATAACACTCAAAGCATATAAGCAACTGCAAAAAGCAGATGTGGTGTTAGCCGATCGCCTCGTAGGACAGGAAATACTTGAAAATTTTATTTCCGCATCAGCACAGCTAATTCTTGTAGGAAAGCAATGCAGGAAGGATGCATCAACACCGCAGGAAACGATCAACCAACTCATGATCTATCATGCACTGCATGGTAAAACGGTTGTAAGACTAAAAGGTGGTGACGTTTCAATTTTTTCAAATATTCTTTCGGAACTGGAAGCAATACGCTGTCACGATATCCCCTACGAAATTATTCCCGGCGTAACGGCTGCCCTTGGTGCAGCAGCGCTGGCGGGCATTCCTTTGACTGCCCGGGGCTATGCTACTTCTGTTCGCTGGCTTACCAGTTATCATAGCGACCTAATTCCCGAAGAAGAATGGAATAACCTTGCTTCAACAGATGATACACTCGTTTTTTATATGTCGGGCGAAACAGTTCATCATGTTGTAAAAAAACTTTTGCAATACAATATCGATCCCTTGAAACTTATGGCACTTGCCGAAGAAGTATCTACACCATCCCAGAGGATCACCACCTATAATCTTTATGATTTTGAAAATGAATTCGATGGAGAAAAGCCTGCTTCACCTGCATTGATCATTATAGGAAAAGTGGTAGCACTACATGAAAAATTTCAATGGATGGAAAAAGGAATTTGCAGGAAAAAATCTTTTTCGGTTGTACCGGCAAAGCTTGTTCCTGCAGATCCTGAAGATTTAAAACTTTTAACAGCCTGATGAAGATGCCACAACCTGTTCAAGTAAAAAAACTGGAAGCTTTACTCAGAGAATTTAACCGGGAAGAACTCATCTGGATACACGGCTTTGTTTCAGGATTATTATCTGAAGGAGTGCAGCCTGCAAATGAAGAAATTACAACGTCATCAAGGAAAATAACTTTTGCCTACGGCACTGAGAGTGGTCATTCAAAGAAACTGGCTTCTGATTTTGCAGCAAGAGCAAAACAACATGGTTTCACGGCGAAGCTCATTGGCCTCGATCAATACAGGCTGAATGATCTTCAGAAAGAAGAATATTTTCTTACGATTGTAAGCACGCAGGGTGAAGGCGAACCTCCTGCATCTGCAAAAAAATTCTATGATCACATTCATAACAATGGTTTCCAGCTGGAGCGGTTGAATTATAGTGTTCTGGCATTGGGAGATACTTCTTATCCATTGTTTTGTAAGGCCGGCGAAGATGTAGACAGACAGTTGCAACACCTCGGTGGAAAACGGATCATTCCACTACATAAATGCGACACAGACTATCATTCCACTGCCGAGAACTGGTTTTCACAGGTGATGCAGCAGTTGGGTTCTGCACCGCAACAACAAATTCAGATTGTACAGCCAAAAAAAATTTCATCAGGAAAGAAAATAAATAAGGGGCAGGTTTTGTCTACAGTTAACCTGAATGACAGGGGTTCACAAAAACAAACTTTTCATTTGGAAATTCAAACAGATAATGTTGAATACGTCCCTGGTGATTCCATTGGTATAATACCTGAAAATGTTGATTCTGTTGTAACATC
>JBJMLW010000269.1:0-3644 GCA_045805105.1 Flavisolibacter sp.
ATTGTAAGAGATTCAGGGGAGTTTATTTTTTTCGATGTTCATGTGGAACCGGTCATTTTTTGGAACGCAATCCTGCGTTGCGGGACGCAAAGGTTTCGCAAGGGGCGCAAAAGAAGAATACAATTAATTGCGTCCCTGGCGTATCCCTTGCGTCCCGATGAAATCGGGATGGCGTTCCAAAAATCACCGATTTCACATGAGCATCGCAAAAAAATAAATTCACCTGTGACAACTTCCCTGAAATAATAACATCAATACAACATTCAACATTCATCATTTATCATTTCATAACCTGCCTCCGTGGTTCAGAGGTTTAAAAGCTCAAAAAAATCTTATTTTCAATCATGAAACGCACGTGCCTTTTTTTACTTTTTACTTTTGGATTTTTACTTTCTTTCTCCCAGTTCTTCCACACCTCTGGTGCTGACATCCTATCCCCGGAAGGCAAACCTTTCCTCATCAAAGGCACCAACCTCGGTAACTGGCTCGTCCCTGAAGGTTATATGTTTAAGCTGCAATCGGTGAATTCCCCGCGGCTGATTGACCAGGCATTTACAGAACTGGTTGGACCCTCCATGATAAAAGACTTCTGGACAAAATTCCAGGACAACTATATCACCAGTTCCGACATTCAATATCTCAAAGGAACAGGAATGAATTCGATACGGGTTCCATTTAATTACCGGTTGTTTACCAATGAAGATTACCTGGGCCACAACGACAGCACACGCGGTTTTCAATTGCTTGATCGCCTGGTGAAATGGTGTACCGAAGTAAAATTGTATATCATACTTGATATGCATTGTGCGCCTGGCGGACAAACAGGCGATAACATCGACGACGGCGATGGTTATCCTTTTTTATTCGACAGTGAAGAAAACCAGCAGCAAACCATCCGCATCTGGAGAAAAATTGCCGCACACTATGCGAATGAACCCATCATCATGGGCTATGACCTGTTGAATGAACCCATTGCACATTACTTCGACAGCGCACACTTTAACCCGCGGCTGGAACCTTTGTATAAAAGGATTGTTTCGGCAATCCGTGAAGTAGATCGTAATCACATCATGTTCCTCGGCGGATCGCAATGGGATTCCAATTTCCGTCCGTTTGGAAAACCGTTCGACAAAAATCTTGTGTACACATTTCACAAATACTGGACACCACCAACAAAAGCAGTTATCCAGGACTATATCGACTTCAGGAAAAAATTCAATGTGCCGGTGTATGTTGGAGAAACAGGAGAGAACACTGATGGATGGGTGGATAGCTTTCGTGTAGTGTGCGAACAGAATAATATTGGCTGGCACTTCTGGCCGTATAAAAAAATGGATAACACGCGCGGAATAGTTTCTTTCCCAAGGCCGGCGAACTACGAGATTGTAATCAAGTATGCAGAAACACTAAGAAACTCTTTTTCAGATATAAGAAAAGCCAGGCCGGCAGATATGAACCTGGTAAAATATGCATTGGCAGAGTTGCTGAAAAATATCCGTTTCGAAAATTGTAAGGCGAATGAGGGTTATATTAAGGCGCTGGGGTTAAACCCCCTGTCTCCCTAAAGGGGAAACTTAGATCTAAGTTTTACTCTTTAAATTTAATTTCATTTATTATCGGGCGTAGAAAGGCAGGAACGTAAGTCCCTTTCAAGGCCACTCCAGGGATACGTAAGGGGCTATGAAAATGTATAATTTATAAGGTATTTATTGCGATCCTTTGCGATACCCTTGCGTTCCGCGTTAGCGGGATTGCGTTCCTTACTCAACGGAAGTAGATCTTAGAAAATCAAACTATAAAAATGAATATTAAATCTAAGTTCCCCCTTCGGGGGACAGGGGGCCGGGTTTATGAAAAGCGAAACATCAACATATACTGGTTTTGAATTTGAAGTGGATGGGTATCCTGCACTGGCGATCATCAATGCCGACCTGAAAAAAATGGATAACCGTTTGGATTATCCTTATTCAGTTTTTATTTCCATTATTCCGGATGCCGTTAATGAGAATGGACATCCCCTTGATGAGGAGTATGAGTATCTGAATGAAGTTGAAAAAAAGATTATTGCTTACCTGGAAGAACAAACTGAAAGTGTGCATGTAGGCCATACAACGGTTTTCAGGGGAAGAGAAATTATCTTTTATACAAACGATAAGGAACTGGTCGAGATCTTTCTTGAAAACTTCCTCGTAACAATTGAAAGAGAGTTCACATTCGACGTGGAACCGGATCCTGAATGGGAAAATGTAGAAGGATTTTATGAATTAATCTGACGAGTATGATTCAAAACCTATTATCCTGCTTTTGTTTGTTTTTCGTTGTGGCGTCATGTGATAACCGTTCCGAATACCTGAAACATGATATTGAACTTGAAAAACTTGGTGCCTGTGCACAAATTAATGAAGCAGTAAGCATTGAAGCAAATACCATTGGAGAAAGATTTGTTTTCGAACACTGCCTGGATGATAAAAACACGAATAAGGAGACTGTGGAGCGTAGTCACGATACTGTATTTGTAAAATTCCCTGATGTACGCGAACGCAACATAAAATATAAGGTTACGCTGGATATCAATACCAATCCGGAATATCATTTTTTATCAATTGACGGTAATGTTTTTTCAATAAATGTGAAGCGGTGAAACAATCAAAAGAATCAATATTGACTCGTAATAGTGAAGTAAGGAAAAGCAGGATTGACAAACTTTTCCAGGAAAAGGACAACCACATCCTGAATATTTATTGCACAGCAGGTTACCCAGAACTTGATAACACACTCACTATTTTAAAATCACTTCAACAATGCGGGGTGGATATCATTGAACTGGGAATGCCTTACAGTGATCCTCTCGCTGATGGTCCTGTTATACAGGCAAGCAGTTCAATTGCGTTAAAAAATGGGATGACTATTCCGTATCTGTTTGAACAGTTAAACGATTTCAGAAATGAAATACATATTCCTGTTGTTTTAATGGGTTATCTGAATCCAATTCTTCAATATGGATTTGAAAAATTTTGCGCAAAGGCTTTTGAAACAGGAATCGACGGGCTTATAATTCCTGATATTCCGGTTCACGAATATGAAAATGAGTATAAAAACATAGTAACGAAGTACGGACTGGATTTTATTTTTCTTATCACACCCGAAACATCAGAACAGCGTGTTCGAAAACTCGATGAACTAAGCAGCGGATTTTTATATGCCGTGTCTTCGTCTTCCATCACAGGTTCTGAAAAAAATTTTGAAGACGTGACTTCCTATGTGAGAAGGCTGAAACAGATGAAGCTGAAAAATCCCATCCTTGTTGGATTTGGCATAAAGGACAAAAAAACTTTCGATGCTGCGTGTTCTGTAGCAAACGGCGCGATTATAGGAACGGCTTACATTAAGGCAATTGAAGGTGGAGATGTGAAGAGAAATACGATGGAGTTTGTGGGGAGGATCAGGGAGTAGGGAGACGGAATTGATAATGGGGAATTAAGGATTAGGAAGTAAGGAAAAGAGAAGTATAAGAATATAAATCCTTCGCGTCTTTATATTCTTCGCGTCTTTGCGTGAAACTGGTTTGCCTGAAACAGAGCGGAAGACGGGACTCGAACCCGCTGCCTACAGCTTGGGAAGCTGTCGCTCTACCAGGTGAGCTA
>JBJMLW010000270.1:0-6451 GCA_045805105.1 Flavisolibacter sp.
CCTCGACTCATATGGCTATGAAGCAGACAGTACACGTTTAGCAGATACATCAGGGCCGCAGGTAAAGTGGTTGAAAAATGACCTTGCTGCAAATACAAAGTTCTGGACCATTGTAACCTTTCATCACCCGCCTTTCAGTATGGGTACACATAATTCAGACACAGAAGGTGAACTTAGTAAGCTGCGGAAAAACCTGATACGGATCCTCGAACGTTATGGTGTTGACCTTGTTCTTTCCGGCCATAGCCATGACTACGAACGTTCCTACCTTCTTAAAGGATATTATGACATTGAACCGAACTTCAACCCGGCCATTCATACCGTAACTACCTCTTCAGGTAAATACAATGGTTCCGCAAATTCATGTCCGTATATCACTACCAGTGGAAAATTCAACCATGGAACAGTGTATGTTGTTGCAGGATCTGCCGGAAGAAGCGGTGCGCCTGTTGACTCAAGTTTCCCGCACACCGCTTTGCCTTTTGCCACAAGTGATGGTGGCATGTTATACTTTGAAGTAGAGAATAACCGGCTTGATGCAAAACTCATTCATGAAAACGGTGGCATATTTGACCAGTTCACTATTTTGAAAAATGTGAGTAAGAAATCAGAAATATCTGTTTCCAGTGGTTCAGAAGTGACGCTGACTGCAAGCTGGCCGGGTACTTACCAATGGTCAAATGGTGCAACAACCAGGTCTGTCAGTATAACACCTGCAGGCAATACAACATATACCGTCAGTGATGCAAATGGATGTCTGAAAGATACTTTCAATGTTACAGTAACATCTGCTGTGGTTTCAAGAACCGGCGCCGAAAGTATTGCCATACCGGAAATATCTGTTGAAGAAAAAGTTTTCAGTGCAGAGGTTTATCCTACTCCAATAAAACGGGGAACAGCTATCAACATCAAAACGAATAAAAATGAAAGTGTGGAAGCACTGGTGATGGATGTGAATGGCCGGATCATCGCTTCAAAAAAATTCAACGGAACAACGCAGGTTGATACCAGGAAACTGGCCGCTGGTGTTTATTTTATCGCAATCAGGAGAAGGGGAAAAAATGAAGTGCACCAGGTGATTGTTACTGATTAATTTATTATAGGTTAAGTATATTTCCAATTAAATGTTTTTATCGTTTTATCGACGATAAAATAATTCGAAGAGTGATGAACTAACGCAATCCCCCTTGCGGGGGACGCAAAGGAAACGCAAAGGGCGCAATTTTAAAGGCAAGATTATAAATAAAATAAAGCCCATCTGACTGACACTAATCGGACCAGGCATAATAGAACTAACGAATCTTTAGAATAAAAAAGAAATACAGACCTAAGTTCTCCTTTTAGGGGGACAGGGGGTTTGCGTCCCTTGCGTATCCTTTGCGTCCCGATGAAATCGGGATTGCGTTAGTTCATTTCTTACGCACGTAATTATCAGAAATATTTGCTATGGCACATGACTGATACACTAAGTTCCCCCCTTTGGGGGACAGGGGGCTCTTATAATTTAAAAACATTACTCCCAGCCTTCAAAGGATATGTTTTTCTTTTCCAGATAAATTTTCCATTAACTCCCGAAGGAAGGTTAATTTTTACATCCCATAAACTTCCATTCAATGTATAGCTGGCTGTAACTTTTCCTGCAGGATGGGGTATCTCACCATTTGCATGTTTCAGGTTGCCAAGGTGTGGTTCTATTTTCACCTTACGGAATGCCGGTGCATCTGAATCGATTCCAAGAACTGTTCTGAAGAATTCAATATTAGGACTTGCACCCCATGCATGACAGTCGGACCGCGCAAAACTGATCTCTGAAATTTCTGCCCACGTGGTTAATCCCATCCTGATATTTTCTTTCCAGATGTCGAGCCAGTTCAGGTAATTATTTCCTTCGCCTGCTTTTACAAGTGCCTGGTACAGATAATATTTAAAATAGATACTCGCTTTAGCGATTGAGGTATCAATCATGATTTTTCTTGCCACATCATGTGCTGCTGTTCCTTTAATCATTCCGGAAAGAATTGCCAGCGCGTTAGCGTGCTGCGAGAAAAAATCTTTTTGTTCTGTATCTGCATACAGGCGTTTCCTGTTATCCCAGTATTTTTTCTGTATCGTTTTTTTCAACTTTGCGGCTTCTGCTTTGTATAGTGCAGCAATATCCTTTATACCCATTCTCATTTCCATTTCTGATGCTAATGTATACGTCCACATAAGTTGCAAATCCAATATTGCTGATTCTCCATGATTACCTGTAGGCGCCATTCCATAAAACCAACCGGTATCATTCCGCCAGTCTGTAAAATTCCAATAGGGTACATTTTTTAATGAACCGTCTGCATCCTGGAAATTTTTAAACCACGAAAGGATCTGTCTCGTGCCTGGAAGTTTATTTTTTATAAAATCGGTATCGCTACCATACCTGTAATCATCATATAGCATACCGATATACCAAAGTGAGAAAGTTGGTATCTGCTGCGGCATCGCCGATGGCCACCTGCTGAGTGTTATGCCTTCTGCAATGCGTGAATGGTCCATCAGGGAAAGCGCGTTTTTTATGAGCCGGTCATCACCCGTGTTGTATAATGTTACCAGCGCCTGTATACGCGTGTCGCCGATATATTGCAGTTGTTCATAGTAAGGGCAATCCATGTAGGTTTCACCAGCACAAAGACGGGCAGTTCGCCATCCAATATCAAAAATCTGCTTCAACTGCGGATCATCCGATTCAAAGTTCGATTGCAGTTTAAATGGATAACCAGTAAACGTTCCATAAATATCATCAATCACCAGGGGTTGATCCTGTGTACTTATTTTTAGTTGTACATACCTATATGTTCGCCACCAGAGTGTGGTGTATTCCTGGTTTGAAGTTCCATCTGATGTAACACTGTCTTTTGTGCCAATAAATATTTTCCCATCCACTTCATCACGATTTCCTTTTCCTTTAATTCTGAATCGCGGAGCAGGACCTTTTGTGGTATCCCATACGCTTGTATCTGGAATATATAATGACTCGGCATAACTGATGGATATTCCCGCTGATTTACCGCCGCTAAAAATAATTGTCGGGTAAGCATTGGTAAGTTGCTCCTGGTCCAGCAAAAGGGTAACATGGGAATTTGCAGGAATGGTAACGGGAATTTTATTTGCAGGAAATTTTTCAGATACAGTAACTCCCTCTGCTTTCCTCGTTTTAACCAGTCGCTGGTACTTCATTTCCATAGGAGGAATTTGCGATGGAACGAGCATCCATGCGGGAGAATCAAATGAAGATTGTTTTGTATTTCCTGTAGCAAGTATGCGTACTGCTGGCCAGGTGCTATCATTAAAATCTTTCTGTAACCATCTCCTTTCAGTTTTATTCATGTCAATCCATTCACCCGGACCGGCAACATAATATCCGGGTACCTGGTTCTGCATGATGTGATAACCGGTATCCCTGATCACTTTCCAGCTTTGATTGGTAAGGATCAACGAATCTGAATCGGGACCCTGTAAAATAAATCCCGTTCTGTAACTGATCTGCGCTTCAGGTTTCTGGCTTCCAAAGTTCCAGACAAGAGCACCCACAATATTTTTACCGGGATGGAGATACTGTGCAATGTCCACCGTTTCATAATTCCAGAAATACAGATCGCCACGTGCAGGTCCGAGTGAAACCATCTGTTCGTTTACAAATAATTTATACCGGTTATCTGCAGAAACATGGATGATGAATGACTGGGGTACAGTTTCAAGTGTAAATGTTTTTCTGAATTTAAACACGCCAAAGTCTTTCAGCACCTCACCACCATCAATCATCGCGCGGTTCAGTTGAGTGCCGGGGCCAGTGATCCACATTGCCTTCCATGGAGCTGGCCTGCCGGAATTAATCTGAGCCATCACTGATGATGTGAAAACGAAAATCAAAAAACACATGATGATGTTTGCTGGAACCTTTGATTGAGTCATTATTAAATATCATTTAGAATTCAAAGAGGCCTGTTCAGCAGTATACAGGATCACGGGTCCAATCAATCCGGATTCAAGTAACGGGTCACTTTTCCTGTAATGTTTCCAGGTAGTAAATGTAATTCTTCCGTCTTCCGGTTTTGGCTGACGATGAATAAACCATTCGGGTATGGATTTAATCGGACTTCCGATTCTGTTCTCTAAACCTGCACCGCCAAGTTGTTCCAGTCCATTGCTTCCCGCTAAAGTAAATTCATCAGGGTCGGGTAACTGCTCATCACCAATCAACCTGTTTGGCCATAAGGTTGTTACGCTGATTTCAAGCCGGTTCATTCCTTTTATAATTGCCCCGGATATATCTATTCTGTATGGCCTCTTCCAAAGGATCCCGAAATCTTTATTATTCACCTTTACTCGTGCAACAACTTCTACCCTTCCCAAATCTATTATAACACGTTTGCCCTCTGAATTTATTTCGGAAATGGAAAAACTTCTATTATATGTTATCGTACCGGAAAAAAATCGGATGCCATCAATATTTGATGTATGTAATGAAACAAGCTCGCTCAAAATTATTTCCTGTGGCGCTCCCGACCCGGGAGGAAATTGCAGTTTCCAATTATCATTTAATTCAAGCGATGCATTAATATTATTAATTAATATGATTTTAGACTCACCATTTTTCCATTCCATGCGGTATTCACCCGCCTGGTAGAACCGGATCGAAGTTTTGTTTTTCGATTTAACCATTTCAAAAACAGGTGCCTGAACCACGGGAGGTTTTTCACTTCGCACTATTTTCAGAATACTATCCGCATTCGCTGGAATTTCAAGGTATACAGGTTCGCTCATGTCACCATTGAAATAGGATGCTTCATCATCCGGAAATACCTGTGAAGAGGGATGGACAATATAAGATGACTTCTTCCCCCTTCCTGCAAATATTCCATTTACAAAAACCGAAGGCGTTCCATCTTCATATATCAATGCAATGTGACTCCAGCCGGATACATGTACTTCAGCAACATAAACCAACTCCGGAAAAGTTTCATTCTCCCAAACAGCAACACCATTACGGCCAATCGCCAGTCCCGCAGTGGCATGCCCTTTCCCATATAATTTTTCACCCGATGCAGGATAAATAGCATAGAAGTCGGTAAAGGGATGCTGTACGTTTCCCATATGAATACTCGGAACCAACATAATATTCATTTCAGGCTTTGCCCATAGCATGATGCTGAAATTATCCTGTAATGACAATCGCTTCTTTTGATCAGATGGAAAATGATTTGCCTGCAGTAAAAAACCCTGGCCTTTTTTAATTGACACCAAATGAGCAGGTGATGAAGCTGTGCGGAATATTATAAACAACGAACCATAAGGATCAAGTTGTACCGGTACAAGAACACGATCATCCTTATCATCATAAACAACAGCATCCATCATTGATCCGTTTGAAGGATCCCACACCTCAGGTTTCATTCCCTTTATGCGAAATGAACACATGATTTCTTCATGTGACCTTCTCTGGTTGCTGATAAAATAAATTTCTGTTTTACCGGAACGGCGATGTACGTACTGTATTGGAGCATCCCCCGACCGGGATGAATAAATGAAATCTTTTTGAAGAGAAAGCTGGCCTGGCAAATCAGTAGTGTGAGACCAGCTTACAGTGCCTTTGCCTGCTTTATTTTCCACAATCGTTAAACCATCAATATCTTTCCAAAGTTCATTTACAATCAGGTTGAATTCATTATCATCCTGGTGTAAGCCCAAAGAACGTTCAGGCCTTTTGCCTACCAGTAACATTCCATTTTTTACAAGCGACCGGAGTTTCCTGAGGAGGCCCATCGAAACAGCTTTATAATCCTGCAACACCAATGCCCGATAACGTGTTCCTGAAGGAAGAACTATCCAGCCATTTTCAATACTGATCCGGTTGATAATTGTATCTGAATTTATCAGATCATAATCCATACCTGCTGGCGGTGCAGGGTTTAAAAGATTTCTTTCAGTGGCGGTATACACATTCGATTCTTCGCCTGAGAAATACAGGAAGTCTGCCACGTGATTTCCCTGCTGCAAAAGGTACTGGCACCTTGCATTGTATGTCATCCACTCTTTCGACTGTTCAAACCATGTATTGGTTCTGTCAAAGTGAATTCCCCATGGCCCCATCGTAATACCTGGTGCAGCAGAAGGATGTGGCTGATGTACAAAACAATGAATGATCATTTTATTGATGCCCATTGTATAAAGCAGGTCACCGGTAGCCTTCAATGCAAAGGGATATTCCTGCCACCGGGAAGATTCCGGTTCGCTTGTAAACGCTTCCGCGCCTGCCAACTTACGGTCATTAGTATGCGCAATTGAAGCAGCAAGCTTCGGCGTTCGCCTGATTGATTCATTCCCCTGCAGTATTGATGAAAGGCCATACCAGTATTCGCCAAGCGGTACATCGGCCTTTGCACCGATCTGCATTTCTTGAAAAGGTCCCTTATCA